>JALYXZ010000208.1 GCA_030946825.1 Chloroflexota bacterium
ACCCCTGCTCTCGCCGGGCTCCAGGAGGGCCCGAGCATGACATCGGCCGAGATCCCCGCTTCGGGCAGCGGCCCGATCGTCGAGCGAATCGCCGCCGCTCGGCGGACGGCGCGACGCCTGTGGCGCCTCGAGTTCGCGCTCGTCTGGCTGGCCCTGGTGCTCGGCATCGTCTGGGTGCTGGCCGCCACCGGCAACGTCGATCTCGAGTTCGTCCAGACCTGGACCCCGTTCATCCTCGGAGGCGTGGGCTTCACGCTGCTGGTCTGCGTGAGCTCGATCATCGGGGCGGTGGTGCTCGCCCTGCTGGGGGCACTCGGCAGGCTCTCGGCCAATCCGCTGATCAACGGGCTGGCATCCTTCTACGTATCCCTGGTGCGCGGCACCCCGCTGCTCGTCCAGATCTACTTCGTGTACTACGGCCTGCCGCAGGTGGGAGTCATCCTCGACGCGCTGCCCGCCGGCATCCTGGCCCTCTCGTTCAATTACGGCGCCTACATGACCGAGATCTTCCGGGCCGGGATCCAGGCGGTTCCCCGGGGACAGCAGGAGGCCGCCGAGGCCCTGGGCATGCCGAGCCGTCTGGTCTTCCGTCGGGTCATCCTGCCGCAGGCGTTCCGGATCGTGATCCCGGCGATCGGGAACGAGTTCATCGCCATGATCAAGGACAGCTCGCTGGTATCGATCATCGGTCTGCAGGAGATCCTGTGGCGAGCCGGAACCGCTGGCCGGCCGATCCTCAAGACGATCCCCGCCTTCCTGATCGCCGCCCTCTTCTATTGGGTGCTGACGATCATCTTCAGCTTCTTCCAGGAGCGGCTGGAGCGGCGCCTCGCCCGCTCGGACGTGCGATGACCGGCAACGACCTGCAGCCAGCCGGCTCCCTGCCACCGCATGTCGGAGACGTGGTTCTCCGGGCGCGCGAAATCGAGAAGTACTTCGGACACAACCACGTCCTGCGCGGCGTCAACCTCGACGTGCGCCAGCGTGAGGCGGTGATGATCATCGGTCGGTCCGGAAGTGGCAAGACCACGTTCCTGCGGTGCCTGAACTTCCTCGAGGAGCCGACCGTCGGGTGGGTCGAGATAGACGGCGTGCGGGCCGATGCCAACCCGCTCGGCGCACGCGATCGCGGCCACCGGGAGCGCGTCCGTCGCCTGCGGCTCAACGCGGGCATGGTCTTCCAGGAGTTCAACCTGTTCCCCCACATGACCGCCCTCGGCAATTGCACCGAGGCGCCGATGCGGGTGCGCGGACTCGACCGCCGAAGCGCCGAGGAGCTGGCGGACCGGTTCCTGGCCAAGGTCGGCCTCGCCGACAAGCGCAACGAGTATCCCTCGCGTCTCTCCGGCGGCCAGAAGCAGCGGGTCGCCATCGCGCGGGCGCTGTGCATGGAGCCGCGTGTGCTTCTCTTCGACGAGCCGACCAGCGCGCTCGACCCTGAGCTGATCGGCGAGGTGCTGCAGGTCATGGAAGAGCTCGCTCACGAAGGGGCAACGATGATCGTGGTGACCCACGAGATGCACTTCGCGCGCGAGGCGGCCGACAGGGTGATCTTCATGGAGGAGGGAATCGTCTGCGAGGAGGGTCCTCCGGAGCAGGTGCTGAACGCGCCCGAGGACGAACGAACGCGCCGCTTCCTCCGACGTTTCCTGAACGTCGAATGACAAGGGCGGCGACGGAGCGGGTTCCGTTGCCGGTCATCACCGCGTCGCCGCGGCGGGACCGATACGCGGCACGCGACGTGCTTGCGATTCCCGGAGCCCACCGAGCGAGAAGGAGCACCGATCCATGGTCACACGCCGCTGCGCCCACTGCCGGGCCGACATCGAGCTCCTCGACGAGGCACGCGCCTGCTGCCCGATCTGCGGCCTGGATCCAGATCTGCCGCCGACCCTGACCTTTGACGACGCGCCCACGTTCCTGTTCGCGTCCGATGCGCGATACGCATCGGCGGCCGAGCTGCCCGCTTAAAAGCGAGAGCCGTGCTCGGCATCTGCGACGCTCAGCCTGCCGGGCGCTCCGGGGACATGTACACCTGGGCACGCGGCAGACGCGCCGCCTCGTCCCGCGTCCGCACGTGGTCCGTCGCCGGCTGAAGCGCGACTGGGACATCGCGGGGCCGTCCCCCCTCCCGCGCGATCAGCCACCTGAGGCCAACCTCGGTGAGCTGCGCGCCGCCGGCGCGTCCCGGCTCGATGAAGGGGGCGATCAGCAACCGGCGGCGGTGAAGGCGTTCCACGGCCAGCTGCATCGCGAACGGCTCGATGTCGAGCTCCTGGGCGAGGGGCTGAAGGTCCACGATCCGGTCCGGCGACCGTCGCAATCTACGCAGGATGGCGTCATCCAGCTCGGCTCCGGCGGGCCGGCGCGGGGGCATCGGTCGACTCGGCACCTCGCGAGGATACCAAGCCAGGCGTACCCGGGAGCCACCGTCAAGCCTGCGCGGAAGCGCCATCGAGGCGGGACGGTCCACCCCACACCAGCTCGGGGCGGTTGGCTTCGCCATCCGAGCCGCCGGGAGCCGCACCCTCGAGCTCAACGCTCAGCGGGACGCCAGCGGCACGGCGCAGGTACTCGCCGAGGCGCTCGTCCCAGGCAGCCCGCGCAGGAAGGCGTACCTGCCGCGTGGCGCCGGCGACGGGCAGCGCAATCACCACCGGCAGCGGGCCGGGCCGGCTCCGGAGTGCCTGTGTCACGGAGTCGACTCCGGCCAGCAGCCGTTCGACGGCCAGCCCTTCCTCGAATCGAAGGCTGATGGTCGCTGCGGCGCCGGCGGGAGCCGACTGCAGCGGCACCGCATCGGCGGGCGCGGGTGGTTCGTCGGCCGCAACCCGGCCGTCCGGCTGCGCAGCGTCGACAGGCAAGCGGCCGCCCTCCACGGGCTCGGCCGGGAGGCTCATCGGCACTGCGGCCAGCTGTCCACGCCCCATGGGTTGGCCGTTCCGCTCCGCGCTGCCGCCGTTCCGAGGGGTGCGCCTTCGCACGTACCGAGCGCGCTCGGCGTCGAAAGCCTCCGGACCCATTCGGACCGCATCGTCCCAGGCCCAGACGGCCTCACACAGCAGCTGCGCGCTCTCATCCCGACGGTCGACGCGCCCGGTGACCAGCACGACCGCGTCATCGGTCCAGGAGTTGACGGTCTCCGCGAAGACCTTTGGGAAGACAACCACCTCGACGCTGCCCTGCAGATCCTCGAGGGTCGCGACCAGCATCGTCGCGCCCGCTCGGGTCACCACCCGGCGGGTCGCCTGGATGATGCCGCCCAGCGTGACCATCGCCTGGTCGGCCTCATCCGCCAGCTCGCCGGAGTAGCCGGTCACGAAATCGGGCAGCCGGTCGGTGATGTCGCCCAGCGGATGCTCGGTCAGGTACAGCCCGAGCAGCTCCTTCTCCCAGCGGAGCCGCTCCTTGCGTGGGACATCAGCCTCGTCCGCAATCTCTGCGTCGGAGGGCCGGGTCGGCTCAGGCAGCGGCGCGGACAGGTCGAAGAGCGTCGACTGGCCGGCGGCCACATCCCGATGATGCCGTGATCCCGCGTCGAGCGCGGCATCGAGCCGGTCCAGCAAGGCACCCTGCCGGCCCAGCGAGGCGGTCGCGCCGGCCTTGATCAGTGACTCGAGGACGCGCTTGTTCACCGCGCGGAGGTCGACGCGCCGGCAGAAGTCGTCGAGCGTCACGAATGGCCCCGCCTCGGGCGCCGGCGGCCGTCCCTCGCGGGCGGCCACGACGGCTTCGATCGCCCCTTCGCCCACGTTCTTGATGGCCGCAAGCCCGAACCGGATAGCCCGGGTGGCATCGGGGTCGGCCTCCACGGCGAACAGTGCCTGGCTGCGCTGAACATCCGGCGGACGGACCTCGATGCCCATCCGACGGCACTCGGCGACGACCGCCGCCACCTTCTCGGCGCGCTCGCGGAAGCCATTCAGCACAGCGGTCATGAACTCGACGGTGTAGTTCGCCTTCAGGTAGGCGGTCTGGTACGCGATCAGCCCGTAGCAGGTGGCGTGGGCCTTGTTGAAGCCGTAGCGCGCGAACGGCTCGAACGCGGCAAACACGTGATCGACGACCTGGGGCGGGATGCCCTTCTTCTTGGCGCCGGCCTTGAACTTCGCCTCGTGCTCGCGGAGCACGCTCTTCTTCTTCTTGCGGATCGCGTAGCACAGGTTGTCGGCCTCGGGACCGGTGTAGTCGGCCATCGCGATCGCCGCGGTCATGATGTCTTCCTGGTACACGAAGATGCCGTACGTGTCGCGCAGCGCCGGCTCGAGGCTGGGATGCAGGAAGGTGACCGGCTCCTCGCCGTGCTTGCGCCGGATGTAGGCGGGGATGTTGGCCATCGGACCCGGCCGGAAGAGCGCCACCATCGCCGCCAGGTCACGCACCTCGGTCGGCTTCAGCTCCTTGACGTAGCGCCGCATCCCAGGTGACTCGAGCTGGAAGATGCCGGTCGTCTCGCCGGTCGACAGCAGCTCGAACGTGGCGGGGTCGTCGAGCGGCAGGGCGTCGACATCGATCTCCACGCCGCGGTGCCTGCGCACCAGCTCGACCGCATCGGCCAGGATGGTCAGGTTGATCAGGCCCAGGAAGTCGAACTTCAGGAGGCCGAGCGCCTCGCAGGCGTGCATCTCGAACTGGGTCATGGTCGTGCGCCCGTCGGTCGCCCGCTGGAGCGGCATGATCTCGGTCAGCGGCTCCCGCGAGATGACGATCCCCGCCGCGTGGGTGGATGCATGGCGGGCAACGCCCTCCAGCTGCTGCGCGACGCCGATCAGCTTCTCCACGCGCTCGTCGCCGGCGATCAGCTCGCGGAGCTGCGGCGAGGTCTCCACCGCCCGCTGGAGGCTGATGTTGAGCTCAGTGGGCACCGCCTTGGCGACGCGGTCCGCCTCCGCATAGGTCAGGCCCATGGCCCGCCCCACGTCCCGGATGGCGGCCTTGGCGCCCAGGGTGCCAAAGGTGATGATCTGCGCCACGCGGTCGTCGCCGTACTTGCGGGTGACGTACTCGATCACTTCGTCCCGCCGGCTGTCCTGGAAGTCGATGTCGATGTCCGGCATCGTCACCCGGTCCGGGTTCAGAAAGCGCTCGAACGGCAGGCCGTACTCCAGCGGATCGACCGGCGTGATGCCCAGGCTGTAGGTGACGATGCTTCCCGGCGCCGATCCCCGACAGGTGGTCATGATCCCGCGCTCGCGCGCGAAGCGGATGAAATCGGCCACGATCAGGAAGTAGCCAGCATAGCCCATGCGACCGATGATCCCCAGCTCGTAGTCGAGCCGGTTGCGCACCGCATCGGTCAGGTGCTGGCCGTATCGGTCCACCACCCCGCGCTGGCACTCCTTGCGAAGCCAGCTCTCGGCGGTCTCGGCGTCGGGGACCGGGAAGTGGGGCAGGCGCAGCCCGGAGTAGTCGAGGCGGACGTCGCACATCTCCGCCACGCGAAGCGTGTTGTCCATTGCCTCTGCCAGCTCGCCGTTGAACAGCCGGCGCATCTCCGCGCCGGATTTCAGGTAGAACTCGTTGGCCTCGAAGCGCATGCGGCCCGGGGTGTCCACGTTGCTGGCGGTCTGGATGCAGACCAGCAGGTCATGCGCCTCGTACTGGTCGGGGCTCGTGTAGTGCGTGTCGTTGGTGGCCAGCATCGGGATGCGCTGACGCCGCGCCAGCTCCACGAGCTGCGGATGGAGGCGCCCCTGCTCCGCGATGCCGTGGTCCTGGACTTCGATGAAGAAGTTCCCGTCGCCCAGGATGGCCCGATAGCTGTCCGCCGCCTCGGCCGCTCCCCGCTCGTCACCCTGGGCCAGCCGCTTGAGCACCTCACCGCCCAGGCAGGCACTGGTACCGATGAGGCCCGCGCTGTGCCGGCTCAGCAGGTCCTTGTCGATGCGCGGCTTGTAGTAGTAGCCGTCCAGGTGCGCGCTGGTGGTCAGCGCCAGCAGGTTCCGATAGCCGATCGCGTCCTTCGCCAGCAGGATCAGGTGGTGGTAGTCGGCGTCCCGCTTGCCCTCCTTGTCCGACATCCGGCGCGGGGCGACGTAGGCCTCCACGCCGATGATCGGCTTGATGCCCGCCTCGCGCGCGGCTGCGTAGAAAGGGATGGTGCCGTACATGTTCCCGTGGTCCGTGAGGGCCAGGGCCGGCATCCCCTGCTCGGCGGCGCGGGCCGTCATCTCGGGAATGCGGGAGAGACCGTCGAGGAGGCTGAACTCGGAGTGGACGTGGAGATGCACGAAGTCCGGGTTGGGGGTATCGGAGGGGCGGTCGGTGCGCGGGCCTGGAATCACCCGACCGATCTTAGCGACGTGGCCCCACCCGCGACGCCCGCCACCGGCTGCGCGCTTTCCACGTACTCCACCCTTCCCGGCTACCGGGATGGGTCCGTCGTCTCCATGCCGTACTGCTGACGGATCTTCACGTAGTCGGCCCCGCCAGTTGCTTCTGCTGCATGCATGTCGCGGAAGTAGCCCTCCATGCCGGATGGCACGAACAGGTGGAGCAGGCGACCGCCATCGGCGCCGACCTCGAACCCGTGTGCCATCCCGGGCGGGCCAAACACGATGCCCCCCGGCTCGACCTCGTAGCGTGCGTCACCGACCTGAAAGGTCACCCGACCGTCCATGACAAGAAACGTCTCACTCTCCCGGCTGTGGATGTGGGTACTTGCGCCTTCGCCTGGGTCGTGACGTGTCTCGATGACCGTTAGCGAGCCATCGGTCGCCTCGGCCGCAACCTTGATCACGGCAGCCCATTCGCTGAAATCCAGGACTTCACCTGTTGCGACCGGAATGATCTTGGGTTCCACCGTTCGCCCTCCCGCTACAGGTATCGCCATCAGGTTGCTGGGTCACCAGTCGATGTTGCCAGAATGCGGGGTCTCTCAGCGTCCATTCCGGCGTTGGACGAGCGATGACCGGAAACGAGACGATGAGTTCGCGGTCCGGATCGGATCAGAATCATCCACGGACAAACCCGCAATCCAGGAGGCCCGCGTGCGCAAGCTCGTGCTCTACACCCTCATGTCGCTCGATGGTGCCGTCGATCGCCCAGACCTCTACTTCCCGGCGGACCCGGGGTCCGACAGCCCGATGGCGTTCGACGACGCGATGATCGAGAACGAGGGCAAGGTCATCGGCTCCCAGGATGCCGTGCTGCTTGGCCGGCGCATGTACGACGAGTGGTCACGGTACTGGCCGACCAGTGACGAGCAGCCGTTCGCCGACTTCATCAACAGCGTGAAGAAGTACATCGTCACCTCGACGCCGCTGACGAGCGAGTGGCATAACGCCCAGGCGGTCGGTGGACCGATCGAGGACCTGGTGCGCGAGCTGAAGGCTCGCCCCGGTGGCGACATCGGCGTGCACGGCAGCATCCAGCTGGCGCAGTCGCTGCTCACCGCAGGCCTCGTCGACGAGCTGCAGCTGGTCATGGGGCCAACCTTCGGGTTCCCGGGGCGACGCCTGTTCGCGGACGCCGATGTTCAACGGCTCGAGCTGAGGAGCGCGACCCCGACGCCGAGTGGCAGCGTGCTGCTCGGCTACCGCCTGCGCTGAGGCCTCACTTCACGGCGCCCTGCAGTGACCCGCAGCGTTTGCTTGACAGCCTCCCGCTACAACCGTATGGTTGTACTGTGCAGATCGCTCCCCCCGACTTCGACCGCATGTTCGGCGCCCTCTCCGACGCAACACGCCGGGACATCGTGCGCCGCGCAATCGACGGTCACGAAGGCGTTGCCGAGATCGCCGGCCACTATCCCATGAGCTTCGCGGCGGTCCAGAAGCACGTCGCGATCCTCGAGCGGGCCGGCCTGGTCACGAAGCGGCGCATCGGTCGACGCAAGGTGGTCCAGACCAATCCTGCCGGGATCCTGGCCGCCCGCCGACTGCTGGACCGGTACGAGGAGCTGTGGCGCGGCCGGATCGCTCGCATGACCGACCTCATCACCGAAACCGACACGAAGGAGAGGAATCGATGACCGTGACCGCCGTCCGCAAGGACCCCACGGCCCGCACCATGACGCTCACCGCCGAGTTCGACACCACGCCCGAGCGCGTATGGCAGCTTTGGGCCGATCCGCGCCAGCTCGAGCGCTGGTGGGGACCACCAGCCTACCCCGCCACGGTGACGTCACACGAGCTGGCGCCGGGCTCGCGCGTCGAGTACCACATGACCGGACCGACGGGCGACCAGCCGAAGGGTTTCTGGGAGGTGCTCGAGGTGGAGCCGCCCCATCGGCTCGTGTTCCGCGATGGCTTCGCGAACGACGACGGGTCGGAGAATACGGACCTGCCGCACACCGAGAGTCGCATCCAGATCGAGGCGATCGGCGGCGGCAGGACGCGGATGCAGATCCTCAGCACCTTCCCGAGCGTGGAGGCCATGGAGCAGCTCCTCGCCATGGGCATGGAGGATGGCCTGAGCCAGGCAGTCGGCCAGATCGACGCGATCCTCGCCCAGGACGCGGTGCATTACGCCTGACCGGTCAGATGAGCACCAGATGGAGAGGCGACCGATGGACAGCACCATGACCGAACCGATGACCGGCACCCTCAAGGTTCCGGCTGCCACCATCACGTACGACGTTCGGCGCAACGAATCCAGCACGGAGCCGCCGCTGTTCCTGATCGGCTCACCGATGAGCGCGGCCGGTTTCGCGACGCTGGCGACCCACTTCCCGGACCGCACGATCATCACCTACGACCCGCGTGGCGCCGATCGCAGCTCGAAGGACGACCCGACCGCGCCGTCCAACCCGGAGATGCACGCCGACGACCTGCATCGCATCATCGGGGAGGTCGGCGGGCTGGTCGACATGTTCGCCAGCAGCGGAGGCGCGGTAAACGCGCTGGCCCTGGTGGCAAAGCATCCCCAGGACGTGCGGACACTGGTAGCCCACGAGCCGCCGCTGGCGTCTCTGCTCCCCGACCGGGATGGGGCGATGGCGGCGGTGCGCGCGATCCAGTCCTCCTACCAGACCCGCGGCTGGGGCGCCGGCATGGCCCACTTCCTGGCGGTCACCAGCCACCGCGGCGAGTTCCCCGACGACTTCGCCGATCAGCCGGGTCCCGATCCGGCGGCCTTCGGGATGCCGCCCGACGATGACGGCAGCCGGACCGATGTGATGCTCGCGCAGAACCTGATCGGCACGACGCACTACGAGCCGGACTTCGATGCCCTCCGCGCGGCTTCGACCCGGATCGTCATCGGCGCCGGTGCCGAATCCGAGGGTGAGATGGCCAACCGCGGCGCCCTTGCCGTGGCCGATCGGCTCGGCATGGAGGCGGAGATCTTCCCCAGCCACCATGGCGGCTTCCTGGGTGGCGAGTACGGCTGGGGCGGCAAGCCGGAGGCTTTCGCGGTCAAGCTGCGCGACGTGCTGGAGGGATGACGAGCGATACGGTCGGGTTCGTCATGAAAGCTCTCCGATGATCTTCGCCATGTGCTTGAGGTGGCTCCGCTCGTGGCGCGCGATCCAGTCGCCGTAGTAAAGGACGCTGTACTCGTAGACCACGTTGGGCGGCGCGAGGACCGTCGCCGTCCGCTCCCAGGCGGCCGCCGGCAGTGGCTCGATGACCGCCAGCAGCGCGGCGCGTTGCGTGCGGAAGACCTCGAGCGCCGGCCCGAAGTCCCACTCGAAGTAGTCGGTCTCGCCGGGACGGCCGCGCGGCGCGCGTGCCCGCCACGAGGGATGGTCCTCGAGCACGATGCGCATCATGTGGCCGCCGAGCACCTCCGCGACCCCACGGAGATGCGCCAGCTGTTCGGTCACGGACCAGCCGTAGGCGGTGTGGCCGGTGAGCTGGCGTGGCGTGGCGTCGCGGGTCATCTCCTCGAGTATCGGCACAGTCGTGCGCAGGATCTTGAACGACTCCGCCACCCCGAGCCGCGGCGTGGGCGCCGTCCCGGTGCGTGGCGGCGTGGGGCTGCGGGCCATGCGTGAAGTGTGGCGCGAGTAGTGGCCATGCGGTGTCATGTTTCGGCCATGATGGACCGGTGAACGTGATCGACTGGCTGCTCGACTCCGACCCGGCCATCCGCTGGCAGGTCATGCAGGACCTGACCGATGCGCCCGCCACCGAGGCGGCGGCCGAGCGCGCGCGCGTTGCACGCGAGGGCTGGGGCGCGCAGCTGCTTGCCGCCCAGGACGCGGATGGGCGCTGGGGTGGCGGCACCTACTTTCCCGAATGGATCGGCACCACGCCGACGCTGCACCTGCTCTACGTGTTCGGCCTCGACCCCGCGAGCGACGAGGCGCGACGCGCGATCGCGCCGGTGCACGAAGCGGCGCGCTGGGAGTACGACGCGAACCTGCGGTTCTTCGAGGGCGAGGTCGAGCCGTGTATCAACGGTCGCGTCGTCGCCATCGGCGCCTACTTCGGGCAGGACGTGGGTCCCATCGTCGACCGCCTGCTGGCCGAGCAGATGGCGGACGGTGGCTGGAACTGCGAACAGGAGCGCGGCTCCACGCGCGGCTCGTTCGATACCACCCTCAACGTCCTCGAGGGACTGCTCGAGTACGAGCGCTCGGTGGGGCCCGACCCGGCCGCCGCCGCGGCGCGCGAACGGGGCGAGGAGTATCTGCTGCAACGGCGCCTCCTGCACCGCCTGTCCGACGACCAGATCCCGCAGCGGCGATGGCTCTACGTCGGCTTCCCGAACGCGTGGTTCTACGATTTGGCGCGCGTCCTCGACTACTTCCGCCGTGCGCGCCCGGCGCCGGACGAGCGGATGGCGGAGGCGATCGGCATCCTGGAGTCCAAGCGCGACGCTTCCGGCCGCTGGCCCCTCGACCACCAGTACGCCGACGCGCGGATCGTCGACTTTGGCGATGCGCCGGGCGAGCCGAGCCGATGGATCACGCTCAGGGCCCTTCGCGTGCTCCGATGGGCGGAGGGACCTGGCGGCACGACCGCGGAGGCATGACATTCACTCGTCGGCCGCCCACAGGTCGATCTGCGGCAGCCCGGCGATGCCGAGCGTCTAGGACAGCTCGCCGCAGTGATAGGCCCCGCGGCTCGATGAATGGGCGGATGCTCATACCGACACGGTACCCTCGCGATTCCTGCCGCCGCATGCCATGTGCACCCGCCATCATGGCCGAACCGATTCTCCACTGAGGCTGCCCCACCATGGCTTCCGCACCGATCATCCTGGTTCCCGGTTTCTGGCTCGGCGCCTGGGCCTGGGACGAGGTCGCCGACGCGCTCCGCGCCGACGGCCACGACGTCACCGCGCTGACGCTGCCCGGCCTCGAGTCGCGCGACGTCGACAGATCCGCCATCAGCCAGGCCGACCATGTCGCCGCCGTCTGCGACGCGATTCGCGCCAAGCAGTCGCCGGTCGTGCTCGCCGTCCACTCGGGGGCCGGTTACACCGGTTATGCCGCCAGCGACCGGCTGCCGGAGCGCATCGCGGCCATGGTCTACGTGGACACCGGGCCGGGCAAGGGCGCCATCGAACCGGACTGCGAGGGCGACGAGCGCCCGCTCCCTTCGCCGGAGGAGCTCGCCACGAACGAGAACCTCAGCGGCCTCTCCGAAGAGCAGTTGGCCACGTTTCGCGAGCGGGCCGTACCGGAGCCGGCCGGCGTGCTGCGCGAGGCGATCGAGCTCACCAACGACGCGCGGCTCGACATCCCGTCGAGCGTGATTGCCACCGGGTACAGCTCGGACGAGTACCGAGAGGCATTGAAGGAGGGCTACGGGTTCCTGGCGGGGCTCACCGAGCTGCGTAACGTGACCTACATCGACCTCCCTACCAGCCATTGGCCGATGTGGTCGAAGCCGAGGGAGCTGGCGGCGATCATCGGCGACATCGCGAAGGCCCACTGGAGCGCGGCGCCATGAGCCAGGGCCGATATGCCCAGATCAACGGACTCGATCTCTACTACGAGACGCACGGCAGCGGGCGGCCGATGATCCTGCTGCACGGTGGCCTCGGGTCCGGAGAGATGTTCGGGCCGATCATGCCGGCCCTCAGCGCCGCACATCGCGTCATCGCGCCGGACCTACAGGGGCACGGGCGCACGGCGGACATCGATCGCCCCATCGACCTCGGGCTGATGGCCGATGACATCGCCGCGCTCATCGACCACTTGGGCCTCGACAGGCCGGACGTCGTCGGCTACTCGCTCGGTGGCGGGGTGGCGATGCACACCGCCTTCCGGCACGCGGCGAAGATCGGGAAACTCGTCGCGGCCTCGGCCAACATCCGGCGCGACGCGATCCCGGCCGAGATGATGGCGCAGCAGCGCCAGGTGAGGGCCGCCGCGGTCGAGTTCATGAAGGACACGCCGATGTACCAGCTCTATCAGCGGGTGGCGCCGCGGCCGGACGACTTTGGACGGCTGCTGGACAAGATCGGCCAAACCATGGCCAAGGACTTCGATTACTCGGCGCAGGTGCGATCCCTGACGATGCCCACTCTGATCGTCTGCGCAGATGCCGACATGGCTCCCCCGAGCCATTACGTGGAGGTCTTCGGGCTGCTGGGCGGTGGCCTCCGCGACGGCGGCTGGATGGGCGAGGGGCGTCCCGCGGGCGGCCACGCGCTGGCCGTCCTGCCGGGCCTGACCCACTACAACCTCTTCGCCTCACCGCTCTTCGCGGCAGTGACCCTCGACTTCCTCGACGGGTAGGGTGAGTTGCGAGAGTTCGACGTCCCGCTCTCCGATGGGCGGACGCTCCACGCGTACGACACACTGAGCGATGGCGGCACCGCGCGGCTGGTGGTCGCGTGGCACCACGGCACGCCGAACGTCGGCCTTCCGCCAGAGCCGCTGTTTCCCACCTCGGACCGGCTCGGCATCCGATGGATCTCGTACGACCGACCGGGCTACGGCGGAAGCAGCTCCCGGCCCGGACGGGACATCGCGTCGGCGGCGGCCGACACCGCCGCGGTGGCCGACGCGCTGGGCATCGATCGGTTCGCGGTGATGGGCCATTCGGGGGGCGGTCCGCATGCACTGGCGTGCGCGGCGCTGCTCGGCGATCGCGTCCTCGGCGTGATCAGCGGCGCAGGACTGGCGCCGTTTGGGGCCGACGGGCTGGACTGGTTCGCCGGCATGGCCGACTCCGGCACGGCGTCGCTGCGAGCCGCTGCCGAGGGGCGCGAGGCCAAGCAGCGGTACGAGGCTGCCGCCGAGCCCGGAGACATGGGCTTCGCGACCGCCGATCACGAGGCCCTCGCCGCGGAATGGGGCTGGCTCGGAAAGGTGGTGGGTCCAGCGATGGCAGCCGGCCCGGCGCCGCTGATCGACGACGACCTGGCCTATGTGGCGCCGTGGGGCTTCGACCCGGCGGAAGTCAGGGCGCCGACCCTTGTGCTGCACGGCGGCGCCGACCGCGTGGTGCCGGCTGCGCATGGGACCTGGCTGGCTCGCCACATCCCGGGCGCCGAGCTGTGGCTGAAGCCCGACGAGGGCCACATCTCGATCCTGCGCTCGGCCCCCGCGGCGCTGGAGTGGCTGGCAACGCGGGCGGCCGGCGCGCGGTGAGACGGTCGGTCGGCACTGGGTATGTGCGATCGGGAGCGAATCGAATGCCCGGGCTATCTACATCGGCATCGGAGTCATGAGCTGGAAGTAGTTCCCATCCGGGTCGCTCAAAGTGGCGATCGAGGCCTCAGGGCCGACATCGGCGAATGCGTACGGCTCACGCACGACCGTCGCACCGGCGTCTCGGAAGCGCTCAAACGTGCCCTGCACGTCCGGGGTCTCGATGTTCCAGATGAGCCGGCCCGGCTCGGCGTTCTGACCGTGAACCTCGGAGTGCGCGCCGACAGTTACGAAGCCGGTGCCGATCTGCCAACCGGTGAAGCCGCCCTCCGAGAAGCCGGGCTGGCCGAGCACCCGGGTGTAGAACTCGACCAGGCGCTGTGGCTCCTCAGAACCGATGAGGATGCTGTTGAGATTCATCCGTCCTCTCCGTACGCCTTTCGCTGACCATCACAATACGCCCATGAGCTTTCCAGGCGAGACCAACACGCTGACGGTCATCCTGGTGGTCAGCGACATCGAACGCTCGCGAACCTGGTACACGGAGGTGTTGGGTGCCGGGCTCTACCGGGAGTATGCCGGGAGCTCGGTGGTGCTGACCTTCGGCACCGCCTGGCTCCTGCTGGTCACTGGCGGCGGACCGACGGAAGACAAGCCGACCGTCAGCCTGGCCCCGCCGTCCGATCCTGATCGGCTCGACCACCTGTTCACGATACGAGTCGACGATTGCCAGGCGACGTACCGTGAGCTGTCGGCCCGGGGGACAACGTTCCTCAGCGAGCCGGTCACCCACGGAGCGGAGACCCGGGCCTTCTTCCGCGACCCGGACGGGCACCTGTTCGAGATCAGCGAGTATCGCGGGTAGTCCTATCGGCCCATGGCCCGTTTGGCGGGGGGCCGCCTAGGCTGCGACGATGACCGCGCCTTCGGCATCCCGCGCGGCCCGCTGCCGCCCGTCGAGGCGGCGAGTTAGCCGCGATCCCCTCCCTTTCGCCCTGCTGCTGTTCGCCGGAACTGCCAGCGCAGCGAGCTTCACGCTGCTCGCCGTCGTGGATCCGGCTCATGGATCGGTGTGGAACCAGGCGCAGCTGGCGGTCGGCGCCTGGCTGGCGCTCACCATCCTGGTCCGCGGATGGCAGGTGGCGGACGGCGAGCAGCACGCCTTCCGCCGCGCGGGGATGCTCACCGCCGCGTCGTGGACCGGCCTGCAGGTTGCGCAGCTCGTCGCCGCGGTCGCCGGTTCGCCTCTGCCCGTGCCGCTGCTGCTGGGCTTCTGGTTGCCACTGCTCGGCGGCATCGGCCTCGCCTGGCGGAGCGTGCTGCACACCAGGATGCGCAGCCTCGAGCAGCTTGCCGTCTATCTCGACTCCGCGACGGTCTTCCTGGTGGCGGCCACCTGCGTCCTGATCGTGGCGGGGCCGAGCGTCGCCTCTTATCCGGATCTGCGGTTCCTGGTCCGCGCAAGTGGCTTCCTGGGCGTGGCGCTCTCCAGCTTCGTGGTGTACGTGGCGACCACGCCCGCGCGCCGGGTGACCGGTGCGCTGCCGATGCTCGTCGGTTTCGCCGTCCTGGCCGGCGCTTCGCTCTGGCGTCTTACCGGTGCGGCCGATCCGGGCTTGCAGCCCGCGGACGTGCTGGTGACGCTCGGAATGGCGGTCGCCGCGTTTGGCATGGCGACCTCTGACTCAACGACCGATACCAGCGCCCGATTCCGCGGAGTGGCGGCCCGCGCCCGAGATGCGCTGCCGATCGGCGCCGTTGCGATCACGCCCCTGCTGATCGTGGGCAGCACGCTGCGGCTTGCCCGGCCAGTCGGCTTTGGACTCTGGGCCGACTCGATGGTCGCGCTGACCCTGATCGTGATAACCCTCCGACAGACGGTGATGCTGGCGGAGCGAGGCCGCATCGTGAGCGAAGTGCGGGCCACCGCTCAGCGGGTCAACGCCCTCCACCAGGATCTCCAGGAGAGCGAGCAGCGCTTCAGGACCCTGGTCCAGAACTCCTCCGATGTGTTCATGATCATCGGGACCGATGGCGTGGTCACCTATCAGAGCCCGGCGGTCGAGCGAGTCCTGGGCCATCCTCCCGGCGAGCGCCTCGGGCGCCGCCTGCTGGATCTGACCCACCCCGATGACCTGGGGCCGGTGGGTACGATCCTCCGCCAGCTGGCCGCCTCGCCCGGGATGGAACGGACCTTCGAGATGCGCTGCCGGCACGCCGACGGCACATGGCGGACGATCGAGGCAGCCGGCAAGAACATGCTGGGTGACCCGGTCATCGCGGGGATCGTCCTGAACTACCGCGATATCACCGAGCGCAAGCGCCTCGAGCAGCAGCTCACGCACCAGGCGTTCCATGACCCGCTGACTGGACTGGCGAACCGCGCGCTGTTCGCAAATCGCGTCCAGCACGTTCTCACCCGCCGCGATCGGCGCGAGCCGCTGGGGGTCCTGTTCATGGACCTCGACGATTTCAAGACCGTCAATGACAGCCTGGGGCACGCCGCGGGCGACCAGCTGCTTGCCGAAGTTGCCGGGCGGCTGCGCAACAGCGTTCGCCCCGAAGACACCGTGGCCCGGCTCGGAGGCGATGAGTTCGCGATTCTGCTCGAGACCTGCTCCCCCGCGGTCGCGGAGCATGTCGGGCGTCGCCTTCTCAGCAGGCTGCGCCCTCCGTTCGAGATCGCGGACAAGCAGGTCCATGTGGCGGCCAGCCTCGGCGCGGCGCTGAGCGACCCCGAAACGCGTGGCGCCGACGAGCTGCTGCGCAATGCGGATGTGGCGATGTACCACGCCAAGAACCACGGCAAGGGGCGCCTCCAGATCTTCGAGCAGAGCATGCACGCCGCGGCGATGAGCCGGCTCGAGATGAAGGCGGACCTCGAGCGGGCGCTCGAGCGACGCGAGCTGCGGCTTCGATACCAGCCGATCTTCGAGCTCGCCACCGGCCAGCTGGTGGCATTCGAGGCGCTCGTTCGCTGGCGCCACCCGACGCGCGGGGAGGTGCTTCCCAACGAGTTCATCCCACTTGCCGAAGAGACCGGACTGATCGTGCCCATCGGGCAGTGGGTGCTCGCCGAGGCTTGCCGCCAGGTGCAGGCCTGGTGCGAAGCCGCCGGACGCGAGCTGTCGGTATCGGTCAACGTCTCTCCTCGCCAGATCCGGGAGGCGGGGCTCATCGACGCGGTCCGCCATACGCTGGAGTCGACAGGACTGCCGGCCCACAGCCTGATTCTCGAGCTGACGGAGACCGGGATCATGCCGGAGGTCGAGGAGCAGCTGCGTGCTCTGGCGGCGAAAGGCGTCCGGCTGGCCCTCGACGACTTCGGCACCGGCTATTCGTCGCTCACCCACCTCGCGCGCTTCCCGATCGACATCTTGAAGATCGACCGATCCTTCACCGCGGAGTTGGGCGTGCCTCAGGGCGAGGCTGACACACTGGTTCGCTCCGTCGTGCAGCTCGCCACGGCCATGCGACTCGAGACGGTCGCCGAAGGAATCGAGCGGCCCGACCAGCTGGCGCGGGCCCGAGAGCTGGGCTGTACCCACGGGCAGGGATACCTGCTGGCCCGTCCGATGGATCCCATCCGCGCTCATCGCCTGGTGAGCGCCTCTCAGCCGCTGGGGGAGATCCTCGCCGGCTCCGCCTGAGGTCCGCTGCCATCGGCGCGATGGGACGACGGTGCCGTACCATCGCCGGGTGCCACGAGACCGCTCCGCGGCCAGCCAGCTGCGCCGAGCGCCGGCGGCGGGCGTGATCGGCGCGGTCTGAGGTGCTGGCGGCCACCCTCGGCGTCGTCGCGGCCGCGTTCTGCTGGGGAATCTCCGCCATCTTCGCCAAGGGCGCGTTCGAGCGGGGCATTTCCCCCGAACAGATGGCCCAGGCGCGGGTGATGGTCGCGGTCGTGCCGCTTCTCGCATGGTTGGCGCTTCGTCGCCGGGACCTGTTGCGGCCGCCGCGTCGCGCGCTCCCCTACCTCGTCGCCTTCGGCGCGGCAGTGGTAGCCGTCAACTTCTCCTATTACGTCGCCATCGACCGCCTCGAGGTCGGCGTCGCGATCTCGCTCCAGTACACCGCCCCGGTGCTGGTTCTCGCGCTCGCGGCGCTCACAAGCCGCCGCGCGCCATCGTGGCTGGTGTGGGCGGCAGGGATCCTGACCCTCGTCGGCGCGATCCTGGTGAGCGGGGCCCACGCGGGGTTCGCCCGGATCGATCCGGTGGGGGTGGCCGCCGGGTTCGCCGCCGCGCTCACCTTTGCGGGGTATCTCCTCTCAGCCGAGGCGGCGGGACGCCGGGGCGCGCATCCGGCCAGCTCGCTGCTCATCGGGTTCGTGGTGGCGATCGGGATCTGGGGAGTGCTCCAGCCCTGGTGGAACTGGCCCTGGGCGCGTCTGAGCGATCCGGAGATCGGGCTGCGGGTACTGGCGGTCGGAATCGTGGGCACGCTGGTTCCTTTCCTCCTCGCCGTCGCGGCGGTCCGGGTCATCTCCACGCCGCTGGCCGCGATTGCCGCGACGACGGAGCCGGTCTTCGCCTCGGCGCTCGCCTGGGTGCTGCTCGGCCAGCACCTTGCGCCGGTGCAGCTGCTCGGCGGGGCGTGCGTCATCGCCGGCGTGACCGCGGCGAACCTGCACCGGAGACCGACGGCGCCGGAGTGGCGGCCTGGCTGAGCCTTGCCGGAGATCAATGCCGGCCCGCCGGACACCGCCGGACACCGCCGGAACCGCGGCCGCCAACTTGCATCGGCCCGCACATCGTTAACAGCAAGGAGACCAGACCGATGGACGACCAGGTGGCCGGAGCCGAGCGGCGGCAGCCAGACAGCGTCGAGCAGATCGAAGCGGCCAAGCTGCCGAACCCGATCACCGGCGAGGACGAGGCCCTGGCGCAGCCGGGAGATGCGCAGGACGAGGGCCAGACGAACGACGACACGCTGGACGAGGGCCCGGAGCCGAACGTGCAGCAGATGCCACGCTGAGACGAGCTCAGGCGGGCTCGAGCTTCGCGGCCTGGGCGGCCATCGACCGGCGGAGCCGCGCCGCAGCGGTCAGATTGCCCTTGCGCTCGTAGAGCTCCAGGGCGCGGCTACCAGCCTCCGCGGCCCCCTGTGGGTCCTTGCTGGCTGCTCGCACTTCAGCGAGCACCGCGAACGCATCAGCCTGCTGGTCGAGGTCGTCGCCTCGAAGCGCGTACTCGATCGCCTCCTCCACCAGGCGCGTCGCGTCGGCCGCCCATCCCCGCGTGGCGGAAGTCACCGCCGCCGCCTCGCGCCATAGGATCTGGGATGCGATGTCGCCGGC
>JALYXZ010000222.1 GCA_030946825.1 Chloroflexota bacterium
CCAGACCGATGCGAACGCCTGTTCGATATCAGCCGCCATCGGCCGGGCTGGTTGCCAGCCCGAGCTCACGGAGCAGGAAGGCCATCAGCTCGGCGGCTTCGGCCCACTGCCCGTAGCGGCCGCTCGGGCCAAAGTGGCCGGCGGTGAGCCGCGTCTTGAGCAGGATGCGTCGGTCGCCAGTTCCCATCGACCGCAGCCGGGCGACCCATTTCGCAGGCTCCCAGAAGCCGACCCGCGGATCGTGGAGTCCGGCCGTGACGTACAGCGCTGGGTAGGCGGCGCGGGCGACATTCTCATACGGCGAGTAGGCGCGCATCCATCGGTAGTGATCGGGCCGGCGCGGGTCGCCCCACTCCTCCCACTCGGCCACGGTCAGCGGCAGCTCCGGATCGGTCATGGTGTTGATGACGTCGACGAACGGGACACCGAGCGCGACCGCCCGGAACAGGTCCGGTCGCTGGGTCAGCGTCGCACCCATCGTCAGCCCGCCGGCGGAGACACCGTGTCCGGCAAGCCGCTCGGGGTGCGCGTAGCCACGCGCGACCAGGTGCTCGGCGCTGTCGATCACATCGGTGAAGCTGTTCATCTTCTCGGCCAGCTTGCCGGCGCGATACCACCCTCGACCCATCTCACCCCCACCGCGGACGTGCGCGATCGCGTACACCACGCCGCGATCAAGCAGCGACAGCCGGGGAATGGAGAAGTCGGGCTCGATCGGCACCTCGTAGGCGCCATAGGCATACAGGAGCAGCGGCGCGGTCCCGTCGATCGGTGTCTCGCTCGACCAGACGACCGAGACAGGGATCGGGGTGCCGTCCCGCGCGGCCGCCCATTCGCGCGCGGCCCGATAGCGCGATCGGTCGTAGCCGCCTCGAACCGGCATCTGCCAGAGCGCTCGCCGGCTCCCCGAGTCGAGATCCTGCTCGAAGACGATCGCCGGCGTGATCGGCGATTCGAAGCGGAAGCGGAGCACGCGGGTCGCGAACTCCAGGTTGCGCTCGGGCCGAATCCAGTACACCGGCTCGTCGAAGACCAGCTCGGACGTGGTGCCGTCCGCGAGTCGCAACACGGTGGCGCTCGTCAGGCCGGCCTGCCGGCCCCAGACCACCACGTGGCCGGCGAAGCCATCAACCGAGCGGAGCCGGACGCCGGGTCGCTCCGGGATAAGCTCGGTGACGGTCGTCCCGTCCAGCGAGACGCGCAGCAGCCGTCCCTCGGCCGCGCCGTCGGTCGTGGCCACGAAGAACGCGTCGCCCGCGTGGTCGAGGTCGTAGATCACCTCATCTCGACGCGGCAGCACGGTATGCGGCTCTGCATCTGGCTGGGCGGCCGGGATGGCGAGGATCTCCGTGCTGGTCTGCGACTCGGCGGTGATCAGCACGAATCGGCCGCTCCGCGTCAGGCCGAGGTCGAGGTAGAACCGCTCGTCGTCCTCCTGATGGACGAGCCGATCGGTGCTCGCCGGCGTACCGAGCGCGTGTCGCCAGACTTGCCACGGCCGCTCCGCGGCGTTGGGCAGGGTGTAGAAGTAGGTGGCCGAATCGGCCGACCAAGCGCCCCCGTAGTGGGCGAGGGGGACCACGTCCTCGAGGTCGCGATCGTTGGGCAGGTCTCGGAACCGGGTCTGGAAGTGCTCGGCGCCGGTCTCATCGGTCGAGTACGCGAGCAGCAGCTGGTTCGGCGCGATCAGGACGTTCGCGACACGGCAATACTCCTTGCCGGCCGCGACCGCGTTCTCGTCGAGCAGTAGCTGCTCCGCGCCATCCGGGCCGGCGGCGCGACGGACGTGAGCCGGGTATGCGGCGCCCTCCATGGTCCGGGTCGCGTACCACCATTCGCCCCAGGGCGCCGGCGGCGTGAGATCGGTCTCCTGCACGCGCGCGCGGATCTCCTCGTACAGCCGCGTCTTCAGGGGGTCGAGCGGCGCGAGCTGGGCGGCAGCGTGCCGGTTCTCGGCCTCGAGGTAGGCCAGCACCGATGGGTCCTCCCGATCGCGCAGCCACGCATAGTCGTCGACGAACAGATCCCCGTGCAGGATGCGGGTAACGGGGCGACGCTCCGCACGCGGAGGCATGTCACCGGCGGTCGACCCCGCGTCGACCGCCTCATCCTGCGCCGAACGATCGCTCACCTGACGAGGCCGGTGTAGGTCGTCACCACGAAGGTGTTTCGGCACTGTGCGACGCGCTCCGGAACGCAGCGACTGGCCGCTGCATCGTCGAAGTGTCCGACGAACACGAGCTGTTGGAGCTGAAGGTTCAGGCCGGTCGGCTCGGATCGGGGCGGGAACGGCTTTCCGTTTGGTGCCGCGAGACGCAGCCCGGTCAGCTCCAGCTCCCGCTGGGGGGCTGTGGTCGGCGGTGCCTGTGCCAGCAGGACGCGGAGGGGACATTGCCGCTGAAGCCAGGCAACCGTCGGATCACTGCCGCCGGAATCGCCGACACAGCCACCCTTGAGCTCTGCATACCACCCGAGGATCCGGAGCTCCCGTGAGCCGTAACGGTCTGCGGGGCCGCCAGTTCCAGAGGCGACCTGCGAGACGTCGAGCGGCCTGAGCTCCGGACGCAGACCACCCAGCGCACCGACCGCCATCATCAGGAAGATGAGCAGCCCGACGCCCGCCACCGCGGCGGTCCAAGCCAGCCGCTCACGGCCCGCGCGGGTCCTCGGGTTGGCCGCCAGGTCGTCTGCCGCATTCGCCGCGGAGACTCGCAGCGTTGGCCGGCTGGTCACCGAAGGCTCGCCCACTGTGAGGCGATCTGCCGGACTGCAGTGCGCCACAGCGCCTGGTGACCGGGCGCATGGAGCCAGGTGGAGGCGCCGGACGGGTGCGGCAGACAGACGGCGGCCGCCCCCCGCCAGCGGCGTTCGGTGCCAACCAGCGCATCCAGGCGGAGATCGGGGCCGAACGCCACGCGATGCGCCAGCCCACCGACGAGGACCACCAGGCGAGGCCCCACCAGCCGAACCTCCTCGAGCAGGTAGGGAGTCCATCGGTCGATCTCGGTTCGCGATGGGGGACGGTCGACCGATGCGCCCGGACCGCGCCCCGGATAGCACTTGCCGACGCTGGTCACGTACCACCGCGACCGGAAGTCTGCCTGGGTTACTCCCGCGAGACCCAGCCACCCGACCAGCCGCTTGCCGGCATCCCCGGCAAACGGCAGCCCGAGCTCGATCTCGCGCCAGCCTGGTGCCTGCCCGATGAGCATCGCCCGCTCGGATCCGTCCCCTGAAAGCACCGGCCGCGCGCCCCCGTCACAGGCCGGCATCAGGTCCTGCAGCTCGCGCAGCTGACTGCCGGACGGTGCCCGGCGTGGCGTGGGAAGCGGCCAGTCACCGGTGAATCGGACGCGCGCCGGAGTGGCCGCCTCGAGGTCGATTCTCATTCCCCGCTGGTCCCAGCCTTCGTGCCTTCGCGCAGAAGCTCCGCGGCGTGCAGGTCGTCCGCGATCGCGAGCCGGATGGCGCGTCGGACGCCCTCACCCGCGGGCCCCTCGCGCTCGAGCGTCTCGGTGAGCGCGTCGCGTGCGGCGTACAGCCGGTCGACGGGGTCGCGCGGGAGGTTCGGAGCGGATCCGCTGAGCTCGCCGATGACCTGCAGGTCCTGCTGGACGAGGCGGTCGAGTACCGCCAACGGCGGTCCGGAGCTCTGCGCGTCGAGGCTATCGATCGCGTCGATCGCGTCGGCGAGCTCCTCTCGGGCCAGTTCGAGCCATCTCGCATAGCGGCGGAACTCCTGATCGGAAGGTGGCAGCTCGTCGAGTGAGAAGGCGGCCCGCCGCTGCGCACCCTCCGCTTCGACAGCGGCGGATCGTTCGACCTCGTACCAGTTGTCCCCGATGAACTCGGGCGCCTGCTCGCCGTGCTCCCGGAGCCAGGCGGTGAAGCGCGCGACGCGGAGCGGTATCTCGGCCACTGCCTGCGCATCGGTCGAGGCGAACGTCGCGCAACCGGGCAGCTCGGCGGCGTACGCCGCCACCGTGCCGGATTGGTCGATGCCGGTCTCCACGAACACGGCATGCGGCATGGTGCCGGCCATCGCCTAGCCGCGGCGCCGGCGCGGAGGACGCCGACGTGCGCCCGCGGCCACGACGTTCGGTCGCGTCGAAATGCTGAACACGTCCCGACGGGGTCCCGGTCGCCCGCCGCGGCCGTCACCGCCGTCGCGCTCGCTGCGGTCGCCGACCGCGGCGGCGGCATACACGTCTGCCGGGATGCTGCCCGGTGCGGCAGCCAGCTCGTCGCGCAGACGACGAAGCTGCAGGATCTCGTCACGCAGCGCGGCCGCTCGCTCGAACTCCAGGTTGCGCGCTGCCTCCTTCATCTGGGCCTCGAGGCGACCCATCATCTGGGCGAGCTCCTCCGGCTCCTTGCCCGCGATCTGGAGCTCGGCCCGCTCCTCGGCCACCCGGCGCAGGCCTTCGTGGATGTCGCGGATCGCCTTGGTGATCGTCTCCGGGACGATTCCATGCGCCTGGTTGTAGGCGAGCTGCTTCGCCCGGCGCCGATCGGTCTCCTCGATGGCCGCGCGCATCGAATCGGTCACCCGGTCGGCGTACATGATCACCCGGCCGCCGATGTTGCGCGCCGCACGGCCGATGACCTGGATCAGCGATCCCCCGCTGCGGAGGAAGCCCTCCTTGTCCGCGTCCAGGATCGTGACCAGTGTCACCTCCGGCAGGTCGAGGCCCTCTCGCAGCAGGTTGATGCCGACCAGCACGTCGTACACGCCCAGCCGAAGATCGCGCAGGATCTCGATCCGCTCCAGGGTATCGACCTCGGAGTGGAGCCACTGGACCTTGATGCCCAGCTCGGCGAGGTAGTCGGCCAGGTCCTCGGCCATCTTCTTGGTCAGGGTCGTGACCAGCACGCGCTCGCCGCGCTCCACGGTGGCCTGGATCTCGTTCAGCAGGTCGTCCACCTGTCCGGCGGTCGGTCGGACGGTGATCATCGGATCGACGACCCCGGTCGGCCGGATCAGCTGCTCCGCCACCCGTTCCGCACGCTGGGTCTCGTAGGGCCCGGGGGTGGCGCTCATGTAGATCACCTGGTTGAGGTGGTCCTCGAACTCCTCGAAGGTCAGCGGCCGGTTGTCGAGCGCCGACGGCAGCCTGAACCCGAAGTCGACCAGGATCTCCTTGCGGGTGCGGTCGTTCTTGTACATGCCGTGCGCCTGCGGGATGGTGATGTGGCTCTCGTCGACCACCAGCAGGAAGTCGGTCGGGAAGTAGTCGATCAGGGTCCACGGCCGCGAGCCGGCCTCCCGTCGGGCCAGGTGCCGCGAGTAGTTCTCGATCCCGGAGCAGTAGCCGACCTCGCGCATCATCTCCAGGTCGAAGGCGGTCCGCTGCCGCAGGCGTGCCGCCTCGAGCTCGCGACCCTCAGCCGCCAGCTGCCGCGTCCGCTCCTCCATCTCGGCCTCGATGTCGGCGGCGGCCGCGAGGAGCTTGTCGCGCGGCGTCACGTAGTGCGTCGCCGGATAGAAGTTCACGTCCCGGCGCTCGGCCTGCACCTCCCCGGTCAGGGCGTCGATCTCCACGATCCGCTCGATCTCGTCACCAAAGAAGTCGACCCGGACGAGATACTCGCCATGCGGCGGCTGGACCTCCAGCACGTCGCCGCGGACCCGAAACCGCGAGCGGGCCATCGCCTGGTCGTTGCGCTGATACTGGAGGTCGACCAGGTGACGCAGGATGCCGTCCCTTCGGTAGCGACCGCCGACCTTGAGGCTGATCATCGTCGCGCCGTAGTCGACCGGCGCACCCAGGCCATAGATGCAGGAAACGCTGGCCACGATCACGACGTCGCGGCGCTCGAAGAGGGCCCGGGTCGCGTTGTGGCGCAGCCTGTCGATCTCGTCGTTCCGGGAGGAATCCTTCTCGATGTAGGTGTCGCTGCGGGGCAGGTAGGCCTCGGGCTGGAAGTAGTCGTAGTAGCTGACGAAGTACTCCACCGCGTTGTCGGGAAAGAACTCTCGGAACTCCTGGTAGAGCTGCGCGGCGAGCGTCTTGTTGTGCGCCATCACCAGGGTCGGCTTCTGCACGGCCTCGATCACCTTGGCCGCCGTGTACGTCTTCCCCGTGCCGGTGGCGCCCATCAGCACCTGGTTCCGCAGCCCCTCGGCGACTCCGGAAACAAGCTCGGCGATCGCTTGCGGCTGGTCACCGGTGGGCTGGTACGGCGCGTGAACCTTCAGCTCGGGCATGGTCGGCACGTCCTGTGGCGGCTCGGGGGACGATCGATTCTAGCGGCTGGCGACGGCGCCGATGCCGGTGCAGTCTGCCTGGTCAGGAGCGCGCCGCGAGCAGGGCGTCGAGAGCCGCGCCCACCTGCCTGCGCGTCTCCTCCATCGAGGACGAGCCGTCGATGACGACGTCCGCGGCGCGCGTCATTTCGTCCTGGGGCGACTGACTTGCCAGTCGGGCCCGCGCCTCGGCCTCGGTCATCTTTCGCGAGGAGGCGGTGCGCCGCACGGCCTCGGCCTCGTCACAGCGCACGACCCAGACCTGGTCGCAGGCATCGTGGAGCGGCGATTCGAGGAGCTTGATCGCCTCTACCGCCGCCACGCCGACGCCGTGCTCGGTGAGCTCGGCGAGACGTGCGCGCGCCGCGTCGCGGACCCGGGGGTGGAGAATCGCCTCCAGGTCGCGCAGTGCGCCGGCATCGGCGAACACGATGGCCCCCAGCCGCCGCGCATCGATGGTGCCGAACCGCGCCACGATCTCGCCGCGGGTCTCGCCATCGTTCTGACGGATCTCCCGCGCGATGCGGTCGAGGTCGATGGTCGCCACCCCCCGCCTGCGCAGCATCGCTGCGACCGTGCTCTTCCCGCAGCCGATCTTCCCGGTCAGGCCGATGACCTTCAAGGCCCCGACGCTCCGAGCGGCTGGCAGCGGGGGCAGAGGTGCGTGCTCCGCTGCCCGACCACGATGCGGATGACGGGCGTCCCGCAGCGCAGGCAGGGCTCGCCGGTGCGCCGATAGACCTGGAGGCGCGCCTGGTTGGCTCCCGGCTCGCCGTCGACGCCCACGTAGTCGCTGAAGGAGGCACCCCGATGTCTCACGCCCTGCCGCAACACGGCGCGCACGGCCCGGTGGAGACGCAGCACTTCCGCCGGCGTCAGCGAGCTCGCCGCCCGGAGCGGGTGGAGCCGCGATCGCCAGAGCGCCTCATCGGCGTAGATGTTTCCCACGCCGGCGATGAACGACTGGTCTAGGAGCAGGCTCTTCAGTCGCGCCGAACGTCGCTCCAGCCGGGCAGCGAAGCGCGCCGCGCTGAAGCTCGCGGCCAGCGGCTCGGGTCCGTGGCGGGCGAAGACGTCACCGACCCGGTACACCTCCCTGGTCTCCGCGACGCGCCTCGCCGGCCGTCGGCGAGCGGAGACTCGCAGCCCCCCA
Organism: Chloroflexota bacterium; assembly: GCA_030946825.1. Taxonomy (GTDB): domain Bacteria; phylum Chloroflexota; class Limnocylindria; order QHBO01; family QHBO01; genus QHBO01. The sequence goes on from JALYXZ010000222.1 coordinate 7,401, forward strand.
CCCTCGTACAGCCCGATGCGGCCGAACTTGCGAACGTCGCGGTAGCGCAGCTGCCGGCCATCGGTCAGATGGAAGACGACCCGCGCATGGCGATCATCGGGGTCGCCCGCTTCGGCAACGATCAGCGCGCCGGTCATTCGCAGCGCGACCGTCATCACCCGGCCGTCGGCCAGGTGGATGAGGACCGACTTCGCGCGGCGGTCGACGCGCCGAATCGTCGCGCCGCGGAGCTCGGCCACGAACC
>JALYXZ010000241.1 GCA_030946825.1 Chloroflexota bacterium
GGAAAGCGCTACATCGACTTCAACAGCCAGCTGATGAGCGTGAACATCGGTCATGGCGACCGTCGCGTGGCGGACGCCATCGCCGAGCAGGCGCATGCCCTCGCCTTCGCCGCGCCGCAGTTCGCGACCGAGGTGCGCGGACGCCTGGGGGAGCTGCTTGCGCAACTGACCCCGGGGAACCTGAACAAGTTCTTCTTCACCCTCGGCGGCGCGGAGGCCAACGAGAACGCGCTGCGCATGGCGCGGATGTTCACCGGTCGCCAGAAGGTGATCGCGCGCTATCGGTCCTATCACGGTGCCACCGCGGGTGCCATCAGCGTCACCGGCGATCCCCGACGCTGGGCGAATGAGCCTGGAGTGCCGGGCGTGATCCGGGTCATGGATCCGTATCGGTACGGCAACCCGGAGCCGGACCCGGTCGACGAGCATCTGGCCTACCTCGACGAGGTGATCCAGTACGAGGGACCCGACACGATCGCCGCCTTCATCCTGGAGACGGTGACCGGTACCAACGGGATCCTGGTCCCGCCCGACGGCTATCTGCAGGGCGTCCGCGAGCTGTGCGACCGCTACGGGATGCTGATGATCACCGATGAGGTGATGGCCGGCTTTGGGCGTACCGGACGCTGGTTCGCGGTCGACAACTGGGACGTGGTGCCGGACCTGCTGACCATGGCCAAGGGGCTCACCAGCTCGTACCTGCCGCTCGGTGCGGTGGCCATCAAGCCGGAGGTCGCCGACCACTTCAACGAGCGCGTCTACTACGGCGGCCTCACGTACTCCGCCCACCCGGTCAGCTGCGCCGCCGCGATCGCGGCCGTGAACGTCCTCCGCGACGATGACCTGATCGGAAACGCCGCTCGGCTGGGGCCGGTGATGGCCGGCCTGCTTCGCGACCTGATGCAGCGCCATCCGAGCGTCGGGGCGGTGCGCAGCATCGGCCTGTTCGGGATCCTGGAGCTCGTGCGCCGTCGCGACCCGTGGGAGCCGCTCGCGCCGTTCAACGGCAGCTCACCGGAAATGGCGGCGCTCGATGCCAGGCTCCGGGAGGAGGGCCTGTACACGATGCTTCACTGGAACGGGGTCTTCACCAACCCGCCGCTGTGCATCACCGAGGAGGAGCTGCGCGAGGGATTCGCGATCATCGACCGCGCCCTCGAAGCGACCGACGCGGCGATTGCCTGACCGTCGATGACCGTCGCCGCCGCCACCCTGCCGCGCCGTCAGCGACCGGCGCTCGAGCTTCGCGGCGCGGCGTCGGCGGCTCGCGGGGTGCTGTCGTTTGTGGTCGTCACGCTGCTGATCGCGCTGATCTGGGAAGCTGCGAAATGGATCGCCGGCGATCCATGGCGCGAGGTGCTGGGGATGCCGCTCAACCCGCCGCACGTGCCGCCCTTCAACGTCCTGCAGCTCAACGACCAGAATCTGCCGCATGTGTGGGACATCGTGGCGGCCTTCGGCCGACCGGCGACGCGCAACAATCCCTTCACGCTGGGGGCGGTGCTGACCGATGCAGCCCTGTTCACCGGCCGCAGCGCGGTGGTCGGCTTCGCCGCCGGCGCGATCTTCGGGCTGGCGCTGGCCGTCGTGTTCGTGCACAGCCGGCTCCTTGAGCGAGCGCTCGTCCCGTACGTGGTCGCCAGCCAGACGGTGCCGATCATCGCCCTCGCCCCGATGCTTGTGCTATGGGTCGGCACCGAGTGGACGAGTGTGGCGCTGGTGAGCGCCTACCTGACCTTCTTCCCGGTCACGATCGCCGGCATCCGGGGGCTCACCTCCCCGGATCCGCGGGCGCTGGAGGTGATGCGGAGCTATGCCGACGGCTGGTGGGGTGTGCTCTGGAAGGTGCGGTTCCCGGCCGCGCTGCCCTACCTCTTCACCGCGTTCAAGATCAGCGCGACGGCGAGCGTCGTGGGCGCCATCGTGGGCGAGGAGCCGACCGGCATCCGGGGCGGCCTGGGCCGCGCGATCCTGGAGTTCAACACGCAGTACATCTCCGGACCGGAGAAGCTGTGGGCGACGGTGCTCGTCTCCGCCGCCCTGGGGATCGCGCTGTTCGCTGCCGTTCGGCTGGCCGAGCTCCTGGTCCTGCGCGGGCGCGTGGCGGCGGTGGAAGCGTGAGCGGCGCTGGAGCCGTGAGCGGCGCTGGAAGCGTGAGCGGCGGTCGTAGCGTGAGCGGCGGTCGTAGCGTGAAGGCGGCGGCAACCGCCCCGCCGGTCGTGGCGGTCCGCGGAGTCGAGAAACGGTTCGCGGTCGGTGGCGACACGACGGTGGCACTCCAGGGGGTCGATCTGCAGATCGCGGCCGGCGAGTTCGTGAGCCTGATCGGGCCGTCCGGCTGCGGCAAGAGCACCCTGCTGCGGATCATCGGCGACCTCACCGCATCCAGCCAGGGTTCGGTCGAGGTGAACGGCAAACCGGCCCGCCGCGCCCGCCACGACCGCGACTACGGGATCGTCTTCCAGGCGCCGGTGCTGTTCGACTGGCGGACGATCGATTCGAACGTGCAGCTCCCCCTGGAGATCGTGGGCACGCCGCGCCGGGAGCGCGCTCAGCGCGCCTCCGAGATGCTCGCCCTGGTGGAGCTCTCCGAGTTCGGTCGGCACCATCCCTGGCAGCTCTCCGGCGGCATGCAGCAACGCGCGGCGATCGCCCGGGCGCTGGTCCTGGAGCCCAAGCTGCTGCTCATGGACGAGCCGTTCGGCGCGCTGGACGAGATGACCCGCGAGCGCATGAACGATGAGCTGCTGAGGATCTGGGAGCGAACCGGCACGACCGTCATCTTCGTCACGCACTCGATCCCCGAGGCGGTCTTTCTTTCGAGCCGGGTGGTGATCATGTCGCCTCGGCCGGGCCGCATCACGGATATCATCCCGGTCGACCTGCCACGGCCGCGCGACGACGCGACCCGCGAGCTGCCCCGCTACTTCGAGCTCGTCACCGAGGTGCGAGAGGCGCTCCGCGGCGCCCAGGTTGGGCGAGCGCCAGCCGCGCCCGGGACGGCGGATGCGCCGGCAGCCACCGAGCCGCAGGCAGCCACCGACCCGCAGGCAGCTACCGAGCCGCCGGCAGCCACCGACGACCCGTGGGCCGAACGCGCATGAGGCGTCGACTCACCTTCTACCTGCCGACGATCGTCGTGTTCGTCGGTGGGATCGGGCTCTGGGAGCTGCTGGTGCGCGCCCTGAACATCGAGCGCTTCCTGCTTCCGCGGCCGACCGACATCATCGCCGCCTTCGGTGACAACTGGGAGCTGCTGCGCAACGCGGGAATCAACACTCTCGTCGAGGCGGTGGGCGGCTTCGCCATCGGTTTGGCCGCCGGCCTGCTGGCTGCGTTCGCCACCTCGCGCTTCGCGGTCGCTCGATCGGCGCTGCTGCCGTTTGCGATCGCCGCCAACGCGGTGCCGATCGTGGCCTTCGCACCGATCATGAACAACTGGTTCGGGGTCACCAGCCCGCTGTCCAAGATGATGATCGTGGCGGTGCTGGTCTTCTTCCCGGTGATGATCAACGTGGTGCGCGGACTGGTGAGCGCCGACGCGGCCACCCTGGAGCTGATGCACTCGTATGCTGCCAGCGAGCTGCAGGTCCTGCGCCGGGTCCGGGTCCCCGCCGCGCTTCCCTACTTCTTCACGGCACTCAAGGTGGGCGCCACGCTGAGCCTGATCGGGGCGATCGTGGGCGAATACTTCGGTGGCGCGAGCGAGGCGCTGGGCCGGGTCATCGTCGAGAGCGCAGCATTTCTGCGCTTCTCCACAGCCTGGGCCGCCATCATCATCGCCGCGGCGCTGGGGATCGCCTTCTACCTGGTGATCACCGCGCTGGAGCGAGTGGCGATGCCATGGCACGCGTCCGTTCGGGGCGCACGGGAAGGCTGACCACGGACCGATCGACTTGGCGATGGCTCGAGAGCAGGCAGGAGGTGGAGGTGGCGCCGCAGCCGGCGCAAGACAGGATCCGAGGCGGAACGCAAGAACGCGGCGCGACCGTGGGCGGTCGGCCCCAACCGGAAGGAACAGCCCCGATGAAGCATCTTTGGCGCAGCATCACTCTCTTGGCCGCCGGCGGCCTGGCCCTGACCGCGTGCGGGACCGGCGGCGCCGGCGCCACCCCGACCACCTCCCCGAGCGTGGTCATCTCGTCCAGCGCGGGTGCCAGCGGCCCGGCCGCACAGTCCGACTGTGGGGCGAGTGCGCTCGGCGGCTCCAACGTCAAGGTGCGGTTCCAGCTGCAGTGGACTCCGCAGGCGCAGTTCGCCGGCTACTACGCCGCCAAGGACAACGGTTACTACCGCGATGCCGGCCTGGACGTCACGATCCTCGACGGCGGGCCGACCATCGCCCCGCAGACCGTGGTCGCCGCCAAGGACGGCCCCGAGTTCGGCGAGGCGTGGGTTCCCAAGGTGCTCGTGGCGAACGAGCAGGGCGCAGACCTGGTCAACATCGCCCAGGTCTTCCAGCGCTCCGGGACCCTGGAGGTCTCCTGGAAGGACAGCAACATCACCGACCCGGCCCAGTGGAAGGGCAAGAAGGTCGGCGCCTGGGGCTTCGGCAACGAGTTCGAGGTGACCGCCGCGGCGCGCAAGGCCGGCCTATCGGACGCCGACTACAAGAAGGTGACGCAGGACTTCAACATGGCGCTCCTGCTGAACCGGGAGATCGACACCGCCGAGGCGATGATTTACAACGAGCTCGCCCAGCTGCTGGAGACGACCGATCCCAAGACCGGCAAGCTCTACAGCCTGGATCAGCTGAACATCATCGACCTCAACAAGTACGGCACCGCGATGCTCCAGGACCATGTCATCGCCCGCAAGAGCTGGCTCGACGGCCAGACCGGCGGCGTCAGCAACGCGCAGATCGCGACCTGCTTCCTGCGCGCCTCGTTCAAGGGCTGGATCTACTGCCGCGACAACCCGGACAAGTGCGTCGACATCACGCTGAACCAGGGCACCATCTTGGGCAAGGGGCACCAGCGCTGGATGATGAACGAGATCAACGCGCTGATCTGGCCCTCGCCGAGCGGCATCGGGATCCTGGATCCCAAGCTCTGGAACCAGACCGTGTCGATCTCCAAGGACTTCAAGATCCTGAAGGCCGATCCGGCGAGCTGGGCGTATCGGACCGATCTGGCGCAGAAGGCGCTCGACGGACTCCAGGGCGCCGAGACCCAGGGCGCAAGCTTCCAGAAGGGCACGGTGCAGGTCACTCCCAAGGGCGAGTGACCCCCCACCTCCGCGCATGACCGATGAGGCCCCTCGACGCGAGGGGCCTCATCACGCGGCCTATGTTTCCGGGATCGCGCCGGTGTCAGCGCCTGGCCACGCCTCCCCGATGCGCTCGCCGAGCTCGCGAAGCGTGTCCACCACCAGTACGCGCGGTGGACGTTCCGCGCTCCGCGTGGCAGTCGGCGGCCGCTGGATGACGCCCCACGGGCCGCGGCGGATCCAGACCGCCCGCATGCCGGCCGCGGCGCTCGGCAGCACGTCGTTGTCGACCCGATCCCCGACGTAGGCGACATCGGCTGCGGCGGGCGCGCCGAGCAGCTCGAGGGTGCGGGCAAAGAAGGCCGGATCGGGCTTCCACACGCCGAGCTCGTCGCTCATGGCCATCGCCTCCGCGTCCACGCCGAGTCGGCGCAGCTCCGCGGTCCTGGCCGCCGGCTGGTTGGCGACCACCGCCGTTCGATACCCGGCCGCACGCAGCGTGGCGAACAGCGGAAGGGCGTCGGGATACAGGTCGTCTGCGCGGAAACCGCCGTAAGCGGCCTCCACCTCGTCGATCCGAGCCCGCCAATCGGTGACACCGAACAGGGCGAACACCTCGCGGTGCTCCTGGCCGCGCTCGACCACGGCCCCGAGCCCGGCGAGGAAGGTGAGCCGCGGGATGCCCAGCACGTCGGCCCAGATCGACCACACCCGCGTCTCGTCGATGAGCGTCTCCCCCACGTCCAGGACCACCCAGCGACCGTCGGACGGCCGGCTCATCGGTCCGATGCCCCGAATTCGAGCGCCACGCGGACGCGATCGATGACCTGGGCCAGCTCGGCCTCGGGAAGGTCCGGGTGGTCGAGGCTGACGATCTCGCCGGCGCCGCTGGGGAGCGGCCGAACCTCGACCTGCCCCTCGATGAGCTGCGTGCTGAGCACTCCCACCGGCGTGTTCGGGGCGAGATGAACGTGCAGGTGCGGAATCCCGCTGCCGAAGACGTAGGCGTACACCTGGGGCGCATCGGTGACCTCCCGCAGCACCGCGCTGACATGCGCGATCACCGGTCCGAAGGTCGCCGCCTCGGGGCCGTCGAGGTCGGCCAGAAACGGGATGTGGCGAATCGGCTCCAGGTAGCCGAAGCCGAGCGTCGGCCCCTGGGTCGCCATCGAGAAGCGCCAGAGATCGTCGCGCCAGACCTCGACCCGGCTGAGCCCCGGATCGCCGTCCGGCCCCCGGCACAACGCGCAGTCGGGCGCCGCCGGCACTCCATCGACCATCCCCGCGTGCCTCGCGTCAGCCGCCCTTGGCTCAGGCGTTCTTCACGCCGGTGACCAGGGCCTGGACGCTCTGCTTGGCGTCCCCGAACAGCATCGCGGTCTTCTCATCGGCGTACAGCGGGTTGGCGATGCCGGCAAAGCCGGCGGCCATCGATCGCTTGAGGACGACCACGTTGGCTGCCTGGTCGACGTTGAGGATCGGCATCCCGTAGATCGGCGAGCTCTTGTCGGTCCGGGCGGCTGGATTGGTGACGTCATTGGCGCCGATCACCAGCGCGACGTCGGCGGTCGGGAACTCGTCGTTGATCTCGTCCATCTCCTTGAGGCGCTCGTACGGCACGTTCGCCTCCGCCAGCAGCACGTTCATGTGGCCCGGCATCCGGCCGGCGACCGGGTGGATCGCGAACTGGACGTCGACGCCCCGCGCCAGGAGCAGGTCCATCAGCTCGCGGACCGGCTGCTGGGCCTGGGCCACGGCCATCCCGTAGCCCGGCACGATGATCACCTTCTGGCCATAGGCCATCAGCACCGCCGCGTCCTCGGCGCCGATCTCCCTGGCGTTCTGCTCCGCGCCGGCCGGTCCCCCGGCGGCGGCGCCCCCCGTGCCGAACGCACCAAACAGCACGTTGAACAGCGACCGATTCATGGCCCGGCACATCAGCTGGGTGAGAATCGCGCCGGACGCGCCGACCAGCGTGCCGGCGATCAGCAGCGCGTAGTTGCCGAGCACGAAGCCGGTGGCCGCGACCGCGATCCCGGTGTAGCTGTTCAGCAGGCTGATGACCACCGGCATGTCCGCACCGCCGATCGGCATCACCAGCGCCACGCCCGTGACGAGCGCGATCGCGACGAACGCCAGGAACAGCGGGACGCTGTTGGTGATCGCGGCCAGCACGATACCGATGACCACCAGCGCACCGAGCAGGACGGCGGCGACGATCTGCTGACCCGGATAGCTCACCGGGCGCGCGGGGATGAGCCCCTGCAGCTTGCCGAAGGCGACGATTGATCCGGTCAGCGAGACACCACCGATGACGGCGCCCAGGAGCGTGGCGATCATCGGTACCAGGGGAAGAAGGCCACTCCCGTGTCCCGCTGCGGCGAGGAACTCGGAGAGCGCGACGACCGCTGCGGCGCCGCCTCCGGCGCCGTTGAAGATGGCCACCATCTGCGGCATGGCGGTCATCGGCACCCGTCGGGCGCCGAGCACGCCGACGACCGCACCGATGGCGCCGGCCAGCAGCAGGATCCACCAGTGCGAGAGCATGCCCGGCGTGACGGCGAGGGTCCACACGATCACCAGCGCCATCCCGGCGGCGCCGAGCAGGTTGCCGGTGCGGGCCGTCCGGGGCGAGGCGAGGAACCTCAGGGCCAAGATGAACCCGGAAGCGGCGAGCAGGTACACGACGTAGGTGAGGAGCGTGAGCAGCGTCATCGGCGCCCGCTCTGGCCCTTGCCCGCCCCGTCGCCGCCTCGACCTCGGCCCCGGCCGCGGAACATCTCGAGCATCCGGTCGGTGACAACGAAGCCGCCGACCACGTTGATGGTGCCGAGCACGACGGCGACGAAGGCCAGCACGATGCGCAGCGGATCATCCGCGGTGGCCGCCACCAGCATCGCGCCGACCACGATCACGCCGTGCACCGCATTGGCGCCCGACATCAGCGGGGTGTGGAGCATGGTGGGCACCTTGCTGACCACCTCGTAGCCGACGAAGGCGGCCAGCACCAGGATGAAGAGCGCGTCGATGAGCGCTCGCGGGTCGAGCGCCTCGGTCATCGGCCTGCTCCCCCGGACGACGACTCGGCCCCATCGGTGTCGAGACCCAGGGCCGACCGCGTCGCCTCATGAACCACCTCGCCGCGGTGGGTGATCGTCGCGCCGCGCGTGATCTCGTCGTCGAAGTCGATGGTCACGCGGCCCTCGTGGACCAGGTGGCTGACGAGCGTCTGCACGTTCTTGGCGTACATCTGGGTTGCGCTGCCCGGCATCATCGCCGGCAGGTTGGTGAGGCCGATGATCGTGACGCCATCCTTCACCACCTCACGCCCCGGCTCGGTGAGCTCGCAGTTCCCGCCCGCCTCGGCGGCCATGTCGACGATCACGCTCCCCGGCTTCATGCTGCGCACCATCGCCTCGGTGATCAGCCGCGGCGCCGGCCGCCCCGGGATCAGGGCGGTGGTGATCACGAAATCCGCTTCGCTCACCCGCTGGGCGATCAGCTCCGCCTGGCGGCGCTTGTAGTCGTCGCTCATCTCGCGGGCGTAGCCACCCGCCGTCTCGGCCTGCGCTTTCTCCTCATCGGTCATCTCGACATCGAGGAAGGTGGCACCCAGCGACTGGACCTGCTCCTTGACCGCCGGGCGGACGTCGGTCGCCTCGACCACCGCTCCCAGCCGTCGGGCGGTACCGATCGCCATCAGGCCGGCCACGCCGGCGCCCATGATGATGCCGCGTGCCGGGCGGACCGTGCCCGCGGCGGTGGTAAGCAGCGGAAAGAACTTCGGCAGCCGGTTCGCGGCCAGCAGGACCGCCTTGTAGCCACCGACCGTGCTCTGACTGGAGAGCGAGTCCATCGACTGCGCGCGGGTGATGCGCGGGATGGCGTCCATGCTGATGGCCGTGATTCCCGCCGACGCGAGACGCGCGGCAAGCTGCGGGTTCGAGAGCACGCCCAGAGTACCGATCAGCACCGTCCCCGGCTTGAGCATCTCGATCTCCTCGTCGCTGGGCCGGCCGACGCGAAGCACGAGATCAGCCTGGCCGTATAGCGAGGGAGCGTCCGGCGCGATCGTGACGCCGGCGTCGCGGTACAGGTCATCGGGGATCGAGGAGCCTTCGCCCGCGCCGGCCTGCACGATGACCTCAACGCCCTCGCCGGCCAGCTGCGCTGCGGCCTGCGGGGTCAGCGCGACGCGTGTCTCGCCGGGAGCGGTCTCGCGCGGGACAGCGATCTTCATCGGGCTTCCTGTGGTCACCGGGAGGATGGTGAGCTCAGACCGGGGTCACGAGTCGACACCTGGGGAAACCGCGCCCCGCTGGGGCGGTCCGGTGGCGAAGTGTAGCAAAGGCATGCGGCGTCTCCTCGCCCGCCGCCACCGCGGCAGCCCGAGGTCGGGCGCCCCTGAACCGGTCGACGGGGACGTGCCGCATAATCGGCGCTTGGTGCTGCGGCCAGAGCGCGGCGTGTGGCGACATGAGCTGGGTGGGAGGCACGGGGCGTGAAGCACCGGACCGCGGCATGAGCCTGGTCGTCGATCACATCTCCAAGCGCTTCGGGGCGATCCTTGCCCTCGACGACGCGACCTTCACCGTCGAGCCGGGCCGCATCTTCGGGCTGCTCGGCGCAAACGGGGCGGGCAAGACGACCTCGATGCGGATCGTGCTGGATATCCTGCGCCCCGACTCGGGTACGGTGACCTGGGAGGGGCGACCGAACACCGCTCTGCCGCGGCGGACGTGGGGCTACCTGCCAGAGGAGCGCGGCCTCTACCTGCGCATGCGCGTAGGCGAGCTGCTGCGCTTCTTCGCCTCCCTCTACGGCGTCTCATCGGCCGATGCGTCCCGCGAGGTCGACGCCTGGCTGGAGCGCTTCCGCATCTCGGAATACCTCGGGCGCAAGGTCGAGGAGCTGTCGAAGGGGAACCAGCAGAAGATCCAGTTCATCGCCGCCATCCTCCACGACCCCCAGGTGCTGATCATGGACGAGCCGTTCTCCGGGCTCGACCCGGTCAACGTGCAGCTGCTCAAGGAGGCGTTCCTGGCGATGCGCGATCGAGGCAAGACACTGATCTTCTCGACGCACCAGATGGAGACGGTGGAGGAGCTGTGCGAGTCTATCGCCATTCTCGATCGCGGCCGGGTGGTGGTCAGCGGCGCCGTCCGGGACGTCAAGCGCGCGATGGGACGCCAGGTGGTCCGGCTGGCGATCGATGGGGATGGCACCGGCTGGGTGGAGCAGATCCCGGGCGTGCGCCTCACGCGTCGAGGGGAGGACTATCTCGAGCTCCACGTCGCGAGCGGCAGCGACCCCGAGGAGATCCTGCGCGCGGCGCTCGCCCGCGGCGACCGGGTGACCCGCTTCGAGATCGCCGAGCCGTCGTTGGAGGAGATCTTCATCGAGCACGTGGGCAGGCGCGCCGAGGAACCGGAACGCCACCTCGCCGAGGTGGCGACCGTCCCGGACACCGGAGCGCAGGACCGATGAGCGGGATCTTCCCGAACGCGTGGTACATCGCTCGACGCGAATACCTCGTCCGCGTGCGCAGCCGCGCCTTCGTGATCATGACTGCGATCCTGGCCCTCGTCGGCCTGGGCCTGGCGCTCGCCCCGGTCGGCTTCCGGATGCTGGGTGCCGATCGACCGCAGCGCCTGGGCATCATCATCTCTGCCGCTGATCCGCCGCCTCGGACGCTCGCGCTCCTCGGTGGCAGCTTGAACCCGCCGAGCGCGTCCGGCCAGGCCGATGGCGGTACGCCTCGGTCCGCGAACTACGAGCTTGTCCCAGTCACCGATCCGATCACTGCCAGGCGCGACGTTCAGGACGGCCGGCTGAACGGCCTGCTGACCATCCGCCGAAGCAGCTCCGGCGACCTGGCCTTCGACTACTTCGGCGACAGCAGTCCCACCTCGCGCTCTCTGGCAGCCGTCCTGGCCGCCTCCCAGCAGCTGGCCATCTCGGACCGGCTGACGCGCGCTGGGGTGCGCGATCCGTCCGCCATCTTCACCCCGGTCGGCTTCCGGGTCGAGCCACTCGATCCCAACGCCGGCCGGCGCGACACCGCGGCCTCCGTCGCCGCCTATCTGCTCGCGACGGTCCTGGTGGTGCTCACCTTCATGGCGATCATGACGTACGGAAACTGGGTCGCCGGCAGCGTTGCGGAGGAGAAGAGCAGCCGCGTGATGGAGCTGCTGATCACCGCCGCCAGCCCTCGACAGCTGCTCGCCGGCAAGGTGATCGGCACCTGCGCTGCGGGCCTGACCCAATACCTGGCGATCCTGGGCGCCGCCCTCGTGGGTGTCATCCTGTCCGGCCCCCTGTCGCGCGCGATCGTGGGCGGCTCCGGGGCCAGCTCCCCGTTTGCAGGGATCACCATCCCGGTGCTCATCGTATTCGGCTTCTTCTTCCTCGGCGGCTTCGTCCTGTACGCGGCCGTGTACGCCGCCCTGGGCTCCATGGTGAGCCGCCAGGAGGACGTCGCGCAGATGGTCGGACCGATGACCCTGGTCGGCGTGGTGGGCTACTTCGCGGCCTTCACCGCACTGAGCACACCCGACTCCGGATGGGTCCACGTTCTCTCGTTCGTCCCGTTCTTCGCCCCGTATTTCATGCCTCTGCGGCTGGTGCTCTCGACCGTGACGCCCCTGGAGGTGGTGCTCAGCGCACTCCTGCTGGTGGCCGGGATCGTGGTCGTCCACTCGCTCGCGGCACGCATCTACTCCGCCGGCGTGCTGCTCTACGGCCAGCGACCCGGAATCCGGGCCGTATGGCGCGCTGCCCGCGTGCGGCGGTGACCGACGCCGCCACTCCCACGATCGGCATCACGATCAACCATCGGCGGCTCGAGCTGGTCGTGGGCGACATCACGACCCAGGCCGTGGATGCCATCGTCAACGCGGCCAACGCCGCGCTTCGCGGGGGAGGCGGGGTGGACGGCGCGATCCATACCGCTGCCGGGCCAAGCGTGCTGGACGAGCTGCGCTCGCGATACCCGTCCGGAACGCCGACCGGGACCGCGGTGGCCACCACGGCCGGTCGCCTGAAGGCGCGCTGGCTGATCCACGCCGTCGGGCCCGTCTGGCGGGGAGGTGGGCAGGGGGAAGCGCAGCTGCTGGCCGGCGCGTATCGGTCCTCGCTGCGGGTGGCCGACCAGCTTGGAGCACGGACTGTCGCGCTGCCGGCGATCAGCCTCGGCATCTACCGCTTTCCGCTGCGGGCCGGAGCGCGGATCGCCCTCGACGCCGTGCTGCACCAGCTCGGCGGCGAGACTTCGCTGGAGCTGGTGGGCTTGGTCCTCTATTCCGACGAGACGTTCTCCGCATTCTCGGCGGCGCTGGACGAGCTCGCCCCGCCCGCATAGCCGAGGTCGCTGGGACCAATCCCGCTGGTGCGCAGCGGCGGGCTCGTCGGGCGGTCCGTCAGCGCAAAGCGCCTGTCCGGCGGCGCCAGGCCGCGCCACGACTCCTCGTCGCCGGTGATGCCGGCGGCGACGAGCTCGCCGATCACCGGGCCATGCTTGAACCCGTGGCCGGAGCCGCCCCCCACGATCCAGGCGTTGGCCCAAACCGGGTGGCGGTCGATGATGAAGTTCGTGTCGGCGGTGCTCTCGTACTGGCACACGCGGCCCTCGGCGACCGGCCGCTCGGCGAGCGACGGGAAGCGCGCGCGGAGCAGCCCGCGAACCGCTGCGACGGTTGCGTCGGACACGCGTCGCTCCTGTCGGTCCGGATCGACCGGAGGCCCGGGCCAGTCGGGGGCGCACTTCATCCCGCGCCCCTCGATCGACCCGATCCCGTAGAAGGCGCGGTCGTAATCGACCCAGGTCGGCAGCAGGGCGGCGTCGAACCGGGCATCACCCGGGGGCGGCGCGACGTACACGAGCTCCTGGCGGGTGACGCTGATGCGGCCGCCGAGCAGCTGAGGAAAGAGGCCTGGGAGCCAGGGGCCGCACGCGAACACGAAGGCGTCGGCCTCGAGCGCCGACCCGTCCGCGAGGCGGACGCCGCGCAGGCGCTCCGCGCTGGCATCGGCCGCATCGGGGACCAGCACGCGTCCGATTCGCAGCTCGCCACCGTTGCCGCCGAACGCGGCGGCGGTGAGTGCCACGCCGCGCCGGGCCAGCAGCGCGCCGGCCTCGGGCTCGTGGAGCGCCCATCCCAGGTCATCGGGCGAGATGACCGGCCAGCGGCGCGCGACGTCCTCCGCGGAGAGCCGCTCGATCGGGATCTCGAGCTCGCGAAGCGGCCCGATGGACGCGGCTTCGAAGCCGTCATCGGTGTGCGCGAACCACAGGACGCCGCTGGGGACGAAGAGCTGGACTCCGGCGGCAGCCTCCAGCTCGCGCCAGTGCGCGAGGGCCCGACGCTGCCAGCGCGGGTAGTGGCGGTCGGCGCCGTGCGCGCTGCGCGTGACGCGCGACTCGTCTCCGGACGAGGCCAGTGAGTTCCCGGCGCCATACGAGTCGACGAGGGTCACCGCATGGCCCCGCGCCTGCAGCCAGTACGCCGTCCAGGTCCCCATCACCCCGGCTCCGATGACCACGATCCGGTCGCTCGCCATCGGCCGATGGTAGTCGCTCGAATGCCGGCCGCACCGATGGAGCTTCGGCTAGGCTTTCGAGCATGACCGCGCCGCTCCAGGACTCGCAGCCCGACGTTGGCGCACCATCCCCGGGGCCGGCGGATGCCGCACCCTCTCCGGACTCTGAGGGCGCGTCCCCACCCGAGGCGGCGATCCGCACCGATGGGCTGACCAAGCGCTACGGAAGGGTGCGCGCGCTGAACGCGCTGACGCTCGACGTCCAGCAGGGCGAGATCTTTGGCTTCCTTGGTCCGAACGGCGCGGGAAAGTCGACGACGATCCGAACCCTGCTGGGCTTCCTCCATCCGACCGACGGCCGTGCCAGCGTCCTGGGCCTGGACGTGGCGACCCAGAGCGTGGAGATCAGGCGCCGGACCGGGTACCTCCCCGGTGGCATCGCGCTGTACGACTCGCTGAGCGGAATGGGCGCCCTGGACTATCTCGCGGAGCTGCAGGGCCGGCCCCCGGTTCGTCGCGCCGAGCTCGCGGATCGGCTTCAGCTGTCGGCCACCGTCCTGCGCCGCCGCGTGCGGGACTACTCACGAGGGATGCGGCAGAAGATCGGGGTCATCCAAGCCCTGCAGCACGACCCGGAGCTGGCGATTCTGGACGAGCCCACGGAGGGGCTCGATCCGCTCATGCAGCAGGCCTTCTACGCCATCCTGCTGGACCTCCGGCGCGAGGGCCGCACCGTCTTCTTCAGCTCGCACATCCTGTCCGAGGTGGAGCGCGTCTGCGACCGGGTGGCCATCATCCGGGCCGGCCGGCTGATGGCCCTGCAGCACATCGACGAGCTGCTGGCGCGGCGCAAGCGCAAGGTGGCGCTGCGCTGGCGCGGAGGGATCCCCGACCTGTCGGCCATCCCCGGGCTTGCCGACGTGACGGTCCATCACGACCAGGTGCGGGCCACGCTGCAGGGAGCCATGGCGCCCTTCATCCGCGCCATCGCGTCCCCATCGCTCGAGGACCTGACGATCGAGCCGGCGAGCCTGGAGGAGGCATTTCTCGAGTTCTACGCCGATGGTGACGATAACCCCGAGGAGGTCGGCGGATGAACGGCGTGCTGCTCGTCCAGACCTGGCGCTGGCAGGCCGTCAAGCTGGCGATCGTGGCGCTCTGCGCGGTTGGCTGGGGATGGCTGCTGCCCCTCTTCTACGCCCAGTTCTCCGACTCGATCCGCACATTGGCCGCCCAGAACCCGCTCTTCCAGCAGCTCTCGAACTTTGGCTCCGGGTCGCTGCTGACACTCCCCGGCACGGTGACGCTCGGCACCGAGCACCCGATCGCCATCGCGCTGCTCGGGGTCTTCGCGGTCGGCATGGGCGCCGTCGCGGTCGCCGGTGAGCGCCAGCGCGGCACCCTGGAGGTGCTGCTCGCCCGCCCCATCCCACGTCGAGGCCTGGTCATGACCCTGACCGTGGCGCTGTTAGGGCTGATCGCGGTGGTGATCGCCGCGATGCTGGCCGGGATGACGCTCGGAGCCGCGACCCAGGGAATCTTCGACCAGCTGAACGTCAGCCGCCTGCCACTGGTGTGGGTCAATGGGTTCCTGCTGTGGTCGGCATTCGGCACCTTCGCGATCGCGGCATCGGTCAGCTTCGACCGCAGCGGGCCGGCCATCGGTCTGTCGCTGGCGTACCTGATGGTCAACTACTTCCTGGAGATCCTGGGCACCTTCGTGCCCGGCGCCAGGTGGGCGCAGGAGTACTCGCTGTTCCACCACTTCCAGCCGACCGAGATCCTGACCGGCTCGGCTGACCCGCTCGACTTCGTGCTGTTGCTGGCCGTGGCCGTGATCCCCCTCGTCTACGCGCTGGTTGTCTTCCCGCGCCGCGACCTTCCGGCACCCGGATGAAGGGCGCCGCGGGCCTCGGCGATCGCCTCGTCGGTCGACATTCGACTCCCGCGCAGCCAGGCAGCGGCCGTGACGGGGTCGTGGCGCAGCCGCTCGGGTTGGAATCCGAGGAGATCCCGGTTCGTCGGGTTGAGTCCCGTACCGGACGACGTCTCCAGCACCGCAACGGCGCCCGACAGGCGGGCCGCCCGCTGCCGGTCCCCCTGCGCTTCCGCCAGCGCGGCGACGGCATCGAGTACCAGGACGTAGCCCGACACGTCACGGGCCGCGCCGAAGATCTCGAGCGCCTCTGACAGGTGAAGGCGCGCCTCGTCGAGGGTTCGCAGCTTCAGCGCCACGACGCCCAGGTCGTAGAGGGTCCATCCAACCATGAACTCGTCATCGAGCTCTCGGAAGATGGGCAGCGCCTGGAGACCGGCGTCGCGCGCGGCTGACAGCTGGTTGGTCGTCCAGCCCAGGTTGGCAAAGGCCCACATCACCTTTGCGACTCCCGCTCTGTCGCCGATCTCCTCGAAGAGCGCGCGCGCCTCGTTGGTGAGCTCCTCTCCCCGCGCGTAGTCGGCATCCGAGCCACTGAACGCGAACGTGAACGACAGGTTGTAGATCGCCTCTGCGGTCGCGCGCCGGTCGTCCTGGGTGCGTCGCAGCGCCAGGCATGCGTCGTACGCCTCGCGAGCGGGGCCGATCTCACCCTTCCACCAGGCGAGGCCGCCGAGTGCCTCGAGCGCATCGGCGCGCAGCAGCGTTTCACGCTCCGCGCCCGCCATGGCCAGCGCACGGCGGACCTGCTCGAAGCCCTCCACCAGGTAGCCGCGCATCTGCCACATGCGCCACAGGCCGGCGGTCATGCGCAGGGCCAGCTCCGGCTCGTCGTTGTCGACGGCCCAGGAGATCGCGGCCCGCAGGTTGTCGTGCTCGTCCTCGAGGCGATCGAGCCACTCGCGCTTCTGCGCGCCGAGCAGCTGTGGCCGGGCCGTTTCCACCAGTCCGGCGAAGAGCCGGGCATGGCGCCGCCGCAGGTCGGTGGCGTCACCCGATCGCTCGAGCTGCTCGAGGGCAAAGTCCCGGATCGTCTCGAGCATCCCGAACCGGGGTTGGCCACGCGCATCGGTCACCTGGCGCACCAGGCTCTTGTCGACCAGCGAGCTCAACACATCGAGCAGATCCTCGCCCCCTTGATCGGTGGCGCACACCGACTCCACCGCCTCGAGGCCGCCGCCTCCGACGAACACGGACATGCAGGCAAACAACCTCCGCTCGGCGTCGTCGAGCATGTCATGGCTCCAGCCGATGGCGCCTCGCAACGTCTGCTGGCGCTCGGGGAGGTCGCGCGCCCCGCCGGAGAGGAGCGAGAGGCGGTGGGCGAGCCGTTGCAGCATCGCGTCGGGGGTCAGCACCCGGATGCGCGCCGCGGCCAGCTCGATCGCCAGTGGCAGGCCGTCGAGGCTGACCGCGATCTGGGCAACCGCCGGCGCGTTCTCGTTCGTGACCCGGAAATCAGGTTTGACGGCGACCGCTCGCGCGATGAACAGGCGGACCGCCTCGTACTGCGAGACCGCTTCGACGCTTCGGTCGCGACTCGGGTCGGGGAGGCCGAGCGGGGGCACCGGATACTCGCGCTCCCCGTACAGGTGGAGCACGGCGCGGCTGGTGACGAGCACCGTGAGACGCGCGGCCGAGGTGAGCAGCTCGCCAACCACCGGCGCTGCGGAGGCGACCTGCTCGAAGTTGTCGAGCACGAGCAGCATGGTCCGCTCCCGAAGATGCTCGCGCAGCCGGTCGAGCGGCTCCAGGCCGCCGCGGTTGGCGATACCGATCTCCTGCGCGATGGTCGGCGCAACCAGCTCCGCGTCGCCGATCGGAGCCAGCGCGACGAAGTAGACCCCGTCGGGGAAGCGATCCAGCGCATCCGCCGCGACCTGCAGGCTGAGCCTGGTCTTGCCGGTACCACCCGGCCCGGTGAGCGTCAGCAGGCGAGCCTGGCCGAGCAGCTCCCTGACCTCGGCGATCTCCCGCTCACGGCCGAGGAAGCTCGAATTCTGGATCGGGAGGTTGTTGGGTATGACCTCGAGCGAGCGGACCTGTCGATCGTCGACCGGGAGCCCTTCGATCAGGAGCCGGTTGAGGCGTTCACTGCGCTCGAGGTCCTTGAGCCGATGCTCACCGAGGTCGAGCAGCGTGACGCCATCGGGCAACAGGTGCTCGACGAGGGCTGCCGTCGGGGCGGAGAGCAGCACCTGCCCGCCATGCCCGGCCGCCGCGATCCGGGCCGCGCGGTGCACATCGATCCCGACGTACGAGCTCCCGCTCGGCGTCCCCTCGCCGGTGTGAAGTCCCATCCGGACTCGCAGCGGCATGTCGCCGGGCCACTGCTCGGCGGCCAGCGCCCGCTGTGCCGCGACGGCTGCTGCCACGCCGCGCGGCGCGCTCGGGAAGACCGCGAAGACGGAGTCGCCCTCGGTGCCGACCACCGCGCCACCCTCGGCGGTGACCGCCTCGCGCAGCAGCAGGTGGTGACGTTCGAGCAGCGACGCGTAGCGGTCACCGAGCGCCTGGAGCATCCGGGTCGAGCCCTCGATGTCGGTAAACAGGAAGGTGACCGTCCCCGCGGGCAGGGTGCTCATCGGACGCTCCTAGCTGGCTCGCGCAGTTTCCGCCTCGACGGACAGATCGGCAAGGCCCGACTCGGCTACCCTCCGCCGATGCTCCTCTCGTCGGTCCGCGTGCCGGTCAGCCGCGCGGAGCAGATCCGCGGCACGGTTCGCCTGCTTTCGGATCGGCCGATCCTGACCGGCATCCTCGGCGCACTGGCCATCGCCTTCAGCGCCGTCCTGGTCCGCCTCTCTGGCGCCTCGCCCGCCACCGCGGCCATCTTTCGGTGTGCCTACGCCCTGCCGGCGCTCGGCCTCCTCGCCTGGCTCGAGCACCGACGTTACGGGCCACGCCCCGCGGCGCAGGTCCGCCTGGCGCTCGTGGCCGGAGTCTTCTTTGCGGTCGACCTGGTGATCTGGCACCACACCATCGGGCTCGTCGGCGCCGGCCTCGCGACCGTGCTGGGCAACACCCAGGTCGTGATCGTCGCGCTGGCCGCCTGGCTCTTCCTCGGGGAACGTCCCACGTCGCGGGTGCTGGTGGCGATTCCGGTCGTCCTCCTCGGAGTGGCGCTCATCTCCGGCGCAATCGGCGGCCACGCGTATGGGCGCAATCCGGCGCTGGGGGTGGTGACCGGGGTGTTGACCGGCTTTGCCTATGCGGGCTTCCTGCTCGTGCTGCGACGCGGCAACCAGGACATCCGGCGTCCGGCGGGGCCGCTCTTCGACGCCACGGCGGTGGCCATGGTCGCCGCGGTGCTCATCGGGCTGCCGCTCGGCGAGGTGAATCTCGTGCCGAGCTGGCCGGAGCACGGCTGGCTGGTGGCCCTGGCCCTCTCGTCGCAGGTGGTCGGCTGGCTGCTGATCAGCGTCTCGCTGCCTCGCCTACCGGCGGCCGTGACCAGCGTGGTGCTGACGCTGCAGCCGATCGGCTCGGTGCTGCTCGGCATGGTGCTCCTGCACGAGAGCCCGTCCGCCGTCCAGCTGCTGGGCGCCGCAACCATCCTCGCCGGCCTGCTGTTCGCCACCGTGCGCCGTCGGACCAACGTGGCGCCACCGTCTCCAGCGGAGCTTCCGGTCTAGCCCACAGCCGCAGCGACCACGCCGCGGCCATTCGGGGGGCTCCCGGTGGGCTGGGTTCCCGTGGGTTGTGCAGACAGCGCCAAGACGGAGGCCAACTCCGGCTTGAAGCGCTGTCTTCCCGCTGGCTGAGCAACCGGGCACCCAGACCGGCGCCGCCGGACCTTTCAGCCTCCGGACTGCGCGCTGCACGGGAACCGGACGGCCGACACACCCACCGCAGCTGCTTCGGTCGTGGGCTGCCCAACTGGCGGGAGTCAACAACGACCGCCTGCCGGGGAGGTGGTTTCAGTGTCCCAGCGTCGCGGCCAGGCGGACCGCCGCCTCCAGTGTCCTCGCGCCCTCGATCCGGACCGTGACACCGGCTTGCTCAAAGACCAGCGCATCCCCGACCAGCCGCATGCTGGAATCCACGATCTGCCCGTTCGCATCGCGGTAGAAGAAGAAATGCTCGCCGCCGGCAATCCAGTACGCCGGCTGACCGTTGACGATCGTGCGTCGCACCCCCGTCCCGGTGGTGATCAGCTTCTCGAACACCTCCGGACCGATGTCGCCGCGGAACTCCGTGATCGCCACGCCGACGCCTGTGGAGTCGGCGGGGTATCCGGGACGCGCGGCGTACACGAGCGTCACCGTGCCGCCGACCGGGATCCGCTGGAAGAAGACGTGATCGGGCTTGCCTGGTCCGCCGGTGCCCGGTATCAGAAGGCTGAAGCCGGCACGCCGGCGCGCCTCGTCGAGACTGACCTCGGTGCCGAAGTTGCGCTCCGAGACGACGCCGGAGGGGAGAGGTACCGGCGTGCGGTCGGTGAACGTGATCCGCAACCCGCCGACCAGGAAGCCGAGCGCGGCGGCGATCCCCGCCAGGAGCACGAGCGCGGCGGCCGCCAGCAGGAGGCTCCTGCCCAGCGGGCGGAAGAAACGGCGGCGGAGCGCCGGAGTGGCGGCAAGCCGGACGCGGACCATGTCCGCCAGCGGGGGCGTGGCCGGGAAGTCAAGGTGCCCTCCGAGATCGGCCAGCGCCGCCTCGAGTGACTGCGCGTCGAATCGGTCAGCCATCGATGCGCACCTGCCCCGTGTCGGCGGAGAGCGCTGCCCGCAGGCGGCCCATGGCCCGCGACAGGCGGGACTTCACCGTTCCGCGCGGGATCCCCAGCGCAGCCGCCATCTCGGCCTCGCCCAGGTCCAGGAACCAGCGAAAGGCGAGCACCTCGCGGTCCTCGTCCCGCAGGCCGTTGACGGCGGCGAGCAGCTCCTGCCGGCGCTCGCCGGCCAGGACCGCCGCCTCGGGCGATGGAGCCGCACCACCCGAGGGGCGATCCTGTGCAAGTCGCAGCGCGAGGCTCTCGCGGCGGGTGCTGCCTCGCCGGCGGTTTCGCGCCGCGTTGGCCACGATCTGCAGGATCCATGGCCGTGGCTCCGCGCCGGCCCGAAAGCGCGGCAGTGCGTGCCACGCTCGGACAAAGCCTTCCTGCGCCGCATCGCGGGCCTCGTCGGCGTCGCGGCAGATCAGGACGGCCGTGCGGAAGGCGAGCATTTCGTATCGGCGCACCAGCTCCTCGTACGCGGCGACATCGCCGCGCCTTGCTCGCTCGATCAGATCGCTATCGGTCAGTGGACGGCCCTCCACCGTTGCGCAACCGATACACCGCCGGCGCGG
>JALYXZ010000003.1 GCA_030946825.1 Chloroflexota bacterium
CGGCAATGACGGCATCCCAGCAAGAGTGGATGCCAAGGATAGGCACCGGGGCCGAATGGTAGGAGCCGGGTCAGGCCTGCGGTAGTCATTTCGTCCACCAACTTATCCACATTCTTTTCCACAGCGGCCTCGAGCCGGGAGGCCGTCAGCGAGGACCGGCCAATTCGAGGCATAGTGGGCGAGTGCATCCCCTGCCCACCATCGACGGTGCTGCCGTCTTCGATCTCATCGCCCTGGGAGCCTGGCTCGCGGCCGTCGCCGCGGTCGCCGCCTGGGGCGCATGGAGCGTCCTCGTCGCGCGCAGGAATCTCGGCCGACTGCGCGCGGCGATCGGTGCAGCCGCCGTCGTCTTCGCCGCGCTGATGCTCGTGGCCTTCACGCTCGCGATCCCAGCCCAGCGCGAGCCCCAGGTTGCCCGATGCCCGCCAAGTGGCTGCCGGACCGAGGCGCCCGTGACCACGCCTGCATCGGCGACGCCGACCGCATCCCCGACTGCGAGCAGAACTCCCTCGCCGACCGCGCGGCGCACCGGCTCACCGACGCCCTCCGCCAGCCCGAGCCGGATCCCTCCGTCTTTCACCCCGGCGCCGTGGCCGCGCCCCCCGGCTCCCACTCCGCGACCTCCGGTCCAGGACTACTCGATAGTCATCGCCGCGGCAGGCGACATCGCGGGTGCCGGCTCGGGCGACAGCGCCACGGCGGCACTGGTCCGCAGGATCAGCCCGGCGCTGGTGCTGGTCCTCGGTGACCTGTGCTATGACACGGCGACATCGGCCTGCTTCGCGCGCTACTACGACCCGACCTGGGGAGCCTTCAAGTCGCGGACCCGTCCGGCGGTTGGGAACCACGACTACCAGGGCGGTCAATCGGGCTATCGGTCGTACTGGGGCTTCGGCGGATCGGGACCGCTGTACTACAGCTACAACCTGGCAGGCTGGCACCTGATCGCCCTCGACTCCGAGGCGCCGCACGGCGCGCGGTCCGCCCAGGTGGCCTGGCTGAAGGCCGACCTGGCGGCCAACCGAAGCGCCTGCACCCTGGCCTATTGGCACAAGCCGCGGTTCAGCAGTGGGTCAACGCACGGGTCAGATGCCTCCTACGAGCCCTTCTGGAGCGCCCTGTACTCCGCCAACGCAGAGCTGGTTCTGTCCGGGCACGACCACGACTACGAGCGGTTCGCACCCCAGGCCCCGGGCGGCGTTCGGGACCCGGATCGCGGGCTCCGCCAGTTCGTGGTCGGCACCGGCGGGCGCAGCTACTACCAGATCGGCGGCGCGCTGCCCAACAGCGAGGTGCGTAACAGCGGAACGTTCGGCGTGCTGCAGCTCACCCTGCACGCCAACAGCTATGACTTCCGATTCGTGCCCGAGGCGGGCAAGGGATTCACCGATGTCGGTTCCGGGACGTGCCACTGAGCCTGTCGGGCACGACCGAAACGGCCACCGGAGGCGCTACCCGGTGGCCTCGAGTCGAAAGTACACGCCGACGGCCATGATGTGGCACCTCGCCGCTCGGTACAGCAGGTTCGCCGGAAACGGCTGCTGGCGCGCCGTGGCCAGGATCACCGCGGTGCGCTCGGCGCCCGGGCGGAGCGGGATCGCGCGCACCCTGACCGGCGCAGCGTGCCACGGCTGAATCGTGGCGCCGATGTCCTCGGCGAGGTTGCGGGTCCACGCCACCTGGCCATTGGGATGGCCGACATACCATCGGCCCTCAACCCGCAGCAGACCGATGAGCACGCAGCGTGACCGTCCACTGCGGCGTCCCCGCGCGCAGAGCCGGCTGGTGATACCCAGGCCGCCGGTCTGCCATCCCAGCCGGAGCAGCGGATCCATCAGTCGCAGCCAGGCGTAGGCAACCCGCAGGATCGCGTGCCATGCGGCCGACCGCCGCGGGCCATGCATGCTCATCGGGCCAACAGTACTGTGCCGTCCGATCGGTGGGCCGGTCACGGCGGCAGCGCCACCCGGCGAGCAGATGAGGCGCCATACTCACTGGAGGGCAGCAAGGAGAGACCGATGCCGATGCCGCATCGCACGTTCGCCCAGCTGGCGAAGCGGCGGCTGGTGGGAAAGGAAGGGAAGGAGCGCATCCGAGAGGTGCGCGCGCTCCTTTCGGAGCTGCCTGACTATCGGAACGGACCGTACGCCGATCTCCGCAAGTGGCTGCTGACCGAGATCGACGATACGCGCGTGCGGTCGAATGCCGTGCACCGGGACTCGATCGCGGTGCGTCGCGAAGGCGCCGCGCAGATCGCGCTGGTCGGCCCACCGAACGTCGGCAAGTCCTCCCTGCTGCAGGCGCTGTCATCGATCCAGATCAAGACCGGCGACTACCCGTTCACCACCACCCGTCCGGTACCCGCGCTGACGAGGATCGGCGGCGTGCTCGTGCAGCTGGTCGAGATTCCCGGACTGATCGAGGGCGCCTCCGCCGATCGAGGTGGTGGGCGCGCACTCCTCGGCGTGCTGCGCTCCGCGGACGCGATCGTCTACTGCTGCCGTGCCGGAGATGATCCGAGCGAGCTCCGGGTGGTCCGAGGCGAGGTCGCGGCATCGGGCATCGAGAAGCCGAGCATCCTGGCCGCCACCCGAGCCGATGAGGCGGACCAGATTGCGCTCTCACGGCTCGCCGCGGCATTCCCCGAGTTCGAGCTAGTGCCGGTCTCGATCCTGGATGACCTCAGTCTCGAAGCGTTTCGCCGGGCGGTCTGGCGACTGACCGGGCTGATGCGGATCCAGCTGCGGCACAACGGCTCCGTGGAACCCGATCCGCTCGCCATGCGGCCGGGCGCGACGATCGCCGATGTCGCCGACACGATCCACCACCAGCTCGCCGCCGGCGTCATCGGCGCGCATGTGTGGGGCGCATCCGCCCGATTTGCCGGCCAGCGCGTCGGGCGCGACCACCCCGTCGCCGACGGGGATATCGTGGAGATCCTCAGCTAGCTCGAGCGACCTGACATGTCGATTGCGCGCGGTGGAGCACCATCGGGCGCTGATGATCAGACGCCGGCGGGCTCGGGCCCCGGAATCAGTCCAAGCTGCTGCATCTGCGCCAGCTGGTCGACCACGTGCCAGTGCTCGGCCAGCCTGCCGCCCCGGACCAGGTGGATGTCGATGCCGGCGATTCCGAAATCCTTACCCGTCGCCGGGATGCCCATGAAGCTGCCGCTGTGGGTGCCGGCGTTGGTCCAGCGCACCGCCACCCGGTCACCCTCGGCGATGACGTCTTCAATCGTGAACCGCAACGGGTTGAAGCCGCTGCACAGCCCTGCGACCCGGGCCTTCAGGTCCGCGAGACCGTTGCCCTGGCCCGGAAACGGATCGTGCTCGACGTAATCCTCAACGGCGAGCTCGTCGAGCAGGTCGATCTTGCGCTCGTTGAGCACCTCATCGTAGTAGCGGCGCGCGACCGCCTTGTTGTCGTCCTGTGCCGTCATCACCCTTCCTCCTGACCAGCGTTTGCCGATACGCCCCAGATTGCCCCGCTTCTGCCCGGATGGCCACGACATCTGCCCACCGTCCTGGCACCGTCTGACCTCGAAAGAACGCTGTCCGGGCGCTACGATCGGCGTGAGGAGCGAGAAGATTGGGCACGGCATCGGGATTCGGGGCCACTGTCAGGAAACTGCGCGTGGCCGCGGGGCTGACCCAGGCCGAGCTTGCCGAGCGGGCCGGCATCAGCGAACGCACCGTGAGCGACCTCGAGCGCGGGCGGCGAGGCACGGTGTACCCCGCCACCGCGCGTCGGCTCGCGGCCTCCCTGGACGTGCGCAGCGCCGCCATCCCAGCCTTCCTGTCGGAGGCCGGCAGACGACCTGAAGACGTTGCGAACTCGGTCGACCCGATGGACCGGGGCGGCGCTCCTGGCGCGCGCAGAGCCCGCATACCCAGCTCGCTGACCAGGCTTCTTGGGCGGGAGCCGGAGCTCGCCGCCTGCCTGGGCATGATCCGCGATCCCGATGTGCGGCTGGTCACGCTGGTGGGGTCAGGCGGGGTCGGCAAGACGAGGTTGGCGACTGAGATCGCCACCCTGGTCGAGGCTGACTTCCCGGGCGGGGTGTACTTCATCACTCTTTCCGCCATCGACGATCCAGGCATGCTGCTGACGACGGTGGCCAGCGCGATCGGCCTGCCATCGGCCGATACCGGCTCACCCGAGTCGCTGGAACGGCGGTTCGGCCGCGACCGAGCCCTGGTCGTGCTGGACACATTTGAGCACCTGCTGGCTGCGGGGCCCCTGCTGAGTGACCTTCTTGCGATGTGCCCGACCCTCAGCGCACTGGTCACCAGCCGGGCGCGGCTGCACCTGCGGGGGGAGCGTGAGGTCCACGTACCACCGCTGCGCACGCACATCGGCTTGGAGGCATCGGGCCTCGCGCCGGCGGTGGAGCTCTTCCTCGAGCGAGCTGCAGCCGTGGACCCCGCCTTCGACGTCACGCCGGAAGCCACCCAGATAGTCACCGACATCTGCTCCCGGCTGAACGGCCTGCCCCTGGCGATCGAGCTCGCGGCAGCAAGGGTCAGGCATATGCCGATCACCAGTCTGCGCACACAGCTCCGCCACCGCCTCGATCCCCTGGTTGGGGGTGCCCGTGATCTCCCGCTGCGCCAGCGGACGATGAGAGCGACCATGGACTGGAGCTACGCCCTGCTGGGCGCCACCGAGATGCGGCTGTTCCGCGCCCTGGCAGCGTTCCGCGGCGGGTTCGGGACAGATGCGGTCGCCGCGATGATCCAGCAGGAAGGGATGGCAGCTGCGCGCGACGTGATGCCGCCGCTCAGTGCACTGGTCGATTCGAGCCTTGTGCTGTTGGGTCGAGGATCGTCCGACGAGGGTCGCTACCTGATGCTCGACGTGACGCGCGATTACGCGGTCGAGCGATCCGTCGCGGCCCGGGAGTTTGACGGCCTCCGGCGCCGACATGCCGACTTCTTCCTCGCGCTCGCCGAACGCGCCGAGCCTGAGCTGCGTGGGGCCCGACAACAGGAGTGGTACGCCAGGCTCCTCGCCGATGAAGGGAACTTCCGTGCGGCGATGACATGGGCCCTCGAGCTCGGCGCGTTCGACGTGGGGCTTCGACTGGCCGGAGCGCTGTGGATGTTCTGGCGATGGGCCGGCCTGTTTGCCGAGGGCAGGACGTGGCTCGAGGCGGCGTTCGCCGGCGGAGCCGGGTCATCGCTCGAGGCGCGCTGCCAGTGCCTGTGGGGCGCCGGGTGGCTCGCGTACCACCAGGGCGACTACCGACGCACCGGCGAGGTGGGCGCGCAGATGCTCGCTGAGCTGGCCAACAGCGACCGCGACGTACTGCGCCGCAATGCGCTCACCCTGGTCGGGAACGCGGCCCTCGGGGAGGGTCGTGCTCAAGACGCCATCGAGGCGCTGACCCGAGCCGTCGCGCTGACTCGATCTCCGGAAATCACGTGGCACCACGCGACGTCGTTGCTGAATCTCGGCACGGCGCGAATGCACGCGGGCCAAGTGGACGCGGCCCGCAAGCTCTTTGGGCACGCACTGGCCATCTACGAGGAGCTTGGAGACCGCCACTTCCTTGCCGGCACGCTCATCCAGCTCGGCTACGCAGAGCTCCTGACTTCAGGCCCCATCGGCGCCGGACCCCCGATCGCGCGCGCCATGGAGATCGCCGCCGAGATCGGCGATGGTTGGGGGATCGCCGAAGGCCTCGACGCGGTGGCCACCGTCCGGTCTGCCAGCGAGCCACGATCAGCCGTACGGTTGGCCGCCGCCGCAGCCCACCTGCGGGAGCGCATCTCGATGCGTCAGCATGTCGCCGATGCGGTGATCAACCAGCGCTTTCTCAATCGAGCCAAGGAGACAATGACCACCGATGCCGTGGCGGCGCTCTGGCGCGAGGGAACGGCGCTCACGCTGGCGGAGGCGCTCGCCGAGGCGCGGGCCGGCGGACCAACGGAGCTCAGTCGTGGCTAGCTGGCGGCTGGCTTGGCCCCCTTGGCACCCTTGGGTCGGGGCGGACTCCAAACGCGGCTTCCCGCCTGCTCCCAGCGCATGCCGACCTCCTTGACATCCATGCCCAGGTAGGTGGCGATCCGCTTGTGCAGCGACTGCGGCGCGCGCCCGCGATTCTCCACTGGCTTGCTGTCGTACCACTGCTTGACGCCCGCAAGGTCGACAAACGTCATTCCATCCAGGACCTGCACTGCGAACGGCGTCGGCGACGCCTTGAGCGCGTTTCGGATGCGCCTTGAAACATTAGCCTTCTTCTCGTTTCCTGCCTTCGCAATTTCCTTCGCGGCAGTGCTGATGCGGACTTGCTTGGCCATGAATATGGCACTCCCAGAGCGGTATTACGCCGCAAGCATACCGCCATCCCAACAGACGACGGGATGGTCGCCCGCGCTCGCCGATGATCAGGCCAATCTTCATCGGAGACTATGACCTGCGCGCAATTGAGCGCCACAAGGAAGGATCGAGGGACATGCCGCTCATCGGAGAATACGCACCGAGCACTTCCGCGGGGGCACGCAGGCAGACCGAACTTTACGAAGCGACGGACGGTCGGCAGGGTGGTGACCTGCGAGGCAGGCCGGTGGTCGTGCTGACCTCAGTGGGCGCGAGGACCGGCAAGCTCCGCAAAACGGTTCTTATGCGGGTGGAAGACAATGGCGTCTACGCCGTGGTGGCATCACTCGGCGGCGCCGCCAAGAATCCCGCCTGGTACCACAACCTCGCAAAGCACTCCCACGTCGAGCTGCAGGACGGCGCGACCAAACGGGACTACACGGCGCGCGAGGTCACGGGCGACGAGAAGGCGGCCTGGTGGGAGCGCGCGGTCGCAGCCTGGCCCGACTACGCCAAGTACCAGCTCAAGACGGAGCGACAGATCCCGGTCTTCGTGCTCGACCCCATGGAGTAGGCCGATGGCCCTGCCCTCGCGCGGTGCGGAGCTGAGTGGCTCTCGCGCGACCGGCCGTCAGTCCTCTTTGGGGTCCAACTTCAGCGCCGCCGAATTGATGCAGTACCGCTCGCCGGTCGGCTCAGGCCCGTCCGGAAAGACGTGCCCGAGATGGCCGCCGCAGTTGGCGCAGGTCACCTCGGTGCGGGTCATGAAGAACGACCGATCCGTCTCGCGCCCGACGGCGTCCGGCGCGGCCGGCTGGTAGAAGCTCGGCCAGCCGGTGCCCGAATCGAATTTCGTGTCGGAGGTGAAGACGGCTGCGCCACAGCCTGCGCAGCGATAGGTGCCCGGGGTGTGCTCGTCCCAGTAGCCGCCGCTGAAGGCGCGCTCGGTGCCCTTCTCGCGAAGGACGTGGTACTGCTCGGGCGTGAGCTCCGCCCGCCAGTCGGTCTCAGCCTTGGTGATCTTCGTCATGTCGACAAGCCTACCCTCATTTAGCCCCTAAGAGGAATGGCGGTCCCACGGTGAATGCGCGCGCTCTGGAGGCGTCCAAGCGCGTAATCGGCCGCCCGCGAGAGTCGCCGCGGGCCGCCTACAGATACCGCGCGACCGCCATGCTGAGCCCCGCCAGCAGGAGCAGCGGCAGGTCGATGCGGCCGGCCAGCTTGAGGCGGCGATCGGCGCGGTCAAGGCGCTTTTGTTGCGCGGCCGTCGGCACGCCGTCGCCGGCCGCCAGCTCGCCGCGGACGGCGGTCTGCTCGGCGATGCCGGGGCCGATGAGGATCCCGCCACCCGCGAACGCAACGATCGCGGCCAGCCCGCCGATCGTGAACGCCAGGCCGGTGGGCGTGGCGATCCAGGTCAGCTGCAGTCCGCCGGAGTCGCGCCAGTAGAGCACCGCGCCGCTCAGAACGGTGAGCGCGGCAACGATCGGAAACATGATCCCCAGCTTGCGTCGGTTCATGAGGTGTTCCATGAAGGGCTGCCCCGCGACGCCGAGCGCCTCGACCGTCGGTTGCAGGAAGAAGGAGGACACGATCGCGCCTCCGAACC
>JALYXZ010000041.1 GCA_030946825.1 Chloroflexota bacterium
GGTGATGCGGATCGCGACCTTCGGAGCCACCGGCCGCATCGGGCGCCACGCCCTGGCGCGGGCGCAGCAGCTCGGCCACACCGTCACGGCACTCTCCGTAACCCCGCCTAGCCCAGCGCAGGACGGCGTCGCGTGGATCCGGGGGGACGTCCGCGACGGGGACGCCGTGGACCGATGTCTCGCCGGCGTGGAGGCAATCGTCGCCGCGCTCGGCCCGCGAGCCAATACAGCGGACGAAGCGGAGGCCCTGGAGGTCGGGATGCGGATCATCGTGGCCGCCGCATCCGAGGCGGGGGTTCGGCGCATCGTCACTCTGTCGGGCGCCGGCATCTCGGTGCCAGGAGATGATAAGCCCCTCATCGACCGCGTCGCATCGGCAATCGTGCGGCGGATGGCCCGATACGTGGTGGCCGCCAAGCAGCGCGAGTACGAGGTGCTGGCGGCCTCCGAGCTCGACTGGACGGCATTGCGCCCGCCGCTCGTCGTGGATGGAGCGGCCCAGGGCTATCGGCTAGCGTCGCGCCTGGTGCCTGGCGCCCGAGTCCGCCTCGAGGATGTCGGTCACGCGCTCGTCGACGTTCTGACCGATGCGTCCACGGTCCGGACCGCGCCCTTCGTGTTGCCTCCGGACCGTCGAAACCGGCGTGCGGTGGAGTGACTCGGGCGCTCCGATGCCCTACCCCTCACCTCGGGACATCGGCGGCCCGACGACTTCCATGCCGGCTGAACGCGCGACGACGCGGTACGTGTCGGCATCGGCCTCCCCTGGCGGAAGGGCGGCGAGCCCCTCGAAGAAGCGCTCCATCCCGGCCGGGGCGAACATGACCAGCAGCCGAGCCGCGCCGTCTCCGACATTGCGAAAGCAATGCGGCGTCCCGCGTGGAATGAACATGAAGGCGCCGGCCGGAGCGTCGAAGTAACGGCCATCGGCCTTGAAGCGCACGGTGCCCTCCAGCACGTGGTACATCTCGTCTTCCTGAGTGTGGATGTGCTCGGGAGGCCCCTGATCGGGCGCGATCTGGTTGACGAGTGCCGTGAAATTGCCACCGGTGGTCTCCGACCGGGCCAGGATGCGGGCAGGTCCGCCGACCGGGCCGCGGAGGTGCTCGCCCTCCCCTGGCCCGATGACGAACGGTTGCGCGTCGGACTGGGGCTGAGCGTCGGTCGGCTGGGCGTCGCTCATCGGTTCACTTCTGCGGTGCTGAGGTCCCTGTCCTCCATCTCCCACGCGTGATCGAGCGTGTGGAAGGCGGAGTGTCGGATCAGGAAGGGCAGCGTCCACGACGACATGCGGCGCTCGAACTGGCCGGCGTTGTATGCGCGCAGGGCGGCGACGTAGGCCTGCCGATACTCCCGCAGTCCGTCCGGGGTCAGGGCCCCGCCCTCGGGGACGCGTAGCCCGACCCGCTTCGCGAAGTCCTCGCTCTCGGTGCGGATGGTATGGCCGATGATCCGGTCGCGGTCGCGTCCCCCACCGCGCGGGCCTTTGCGCATCTGCGGTGACACTCGAGCCGCGACCGCGTCGAAGAACTCCCAGCATGCCCGCAGCAGGGTGAGACCGCGCTCCAGCTCCGCCTCGCCCATCGGATCCTGTTCGGCGGCGGAGGGCGAGAAGGAGATGGCCCAGAAGTCGGTCGAGCCGGTGCCGACCTTGTCCTCCACGATCTGAAGCGGCCCTGCCGCCTCGAACTCTCGCGACATCCCGGCCAGCCCGGCGACGGGGGCGTAACGCGGCCGATAGGACTCGAGGGTCTCCAGGGCGAGGTCGGGCGTCTTCGCACCGCGGCTCCACCCCGGCCAGTCGAGGGAGAAGGCAACGGCCCGCTTTCCCTTGGGCCCGCGATCGATGACAGTGCGGACCGACGCGGGCGCGAGCGTCCGATCACGATCCTCAGGCGTCGACAGCGAATCCGTCACAGCCTCCTCTCAGCAGCACGTTTCGCGCCGGGGATTGCGCGTCTAATCTTCGACGATCTTTCGAAGGGAGATGACTATGAAGCTGACCGCGTCGATGATGGTGACCTTGGACGGCGTGTACCAGGGCCCAGGCGGACCCGACGAGGACCGCCGCGGCGGGTTCGAGCGTGGCGGATGGACGACGGCGCACGCCGACCCCGAAATGTGGCCCTTTCTCACATCGTGGTTCGAGCGCGCGGATGCGCTGCTCCTGGGGCGCAGGACCTGGGAGATCTGGGAGCCGTACTGGCCGCTCCACGACAGCGGCGATCCGGTCTCCCATGGCATCAACGTCCTGCCCAAGTACGTGCCCTCGACCACGCTCAAGGACCCGAAATGGCAGAACAGCCACGTGATCGAGGGCGACCTCGCGGCGGCGGTCCGCGAGCTCAAGGCGAAGCCCGGGCGCGAGCTCCAGGTCCACGGCAGCGGCGTCCTGCTCCGCTGGCTGCTCGAGCACGACCTCGTCGACGAGCTCAATCTGCGGCTTTATCCCGTCGTGGTCGGCGACGGGCTGCGACTCTTTCCGGAGCGCGGGCAGACGCACGACCTGACGCTGGTCGAGTCGCGGTCGATCCCCTCCGGCGTGACGATCCTGACCTATCGACCAGCCGGCCGCGCGAGCTTCGCGACCGTCGGCGAGGAGGAATGAGAAGACGCGGTACCTGATCTCGTTCGACGACGGAGCTGTGACCTTAGTTTGCCCGGTGCCTCCTGCTCCATGGGGTCCTCGATTTTCAGTGAGGGCCGGGACGATCAAATGCAAGAATCTATGCCGGTTTCCATTGCACTCCTGGCCGTGGTGGTTGGACTGCTTGTCGGGGCGTTAGTAACTGGTGTAAGGGTGATGCGATGACGCCGATGACCGCGACCCGCTGGGAGATCGAACGTGCGATGGCCAGTTGGGCCGACGCTGACGCTTGATCTCCGTGCTCCGCTCGCGTAGGACCAGCTGAGATGTCTCGTTACGAGAACACCAGGGCAGCCGCATGAAATCCTCATCGGGTGGGGCTCCTGATGGCAGCGTCCATTTGACGAGTGTGGAGCTCCTGAAGGGATCGAACCGGAAGCGGCGGCGTGCAGACGGCAGTCGATCCCGGCTTTCCACGGGCCCGGGCCCAAACGAGCCCGCCGCGTGGCCGCCTGACGGCAAGGACATCGCCATCGGCTCATCCCGGGACGGTAACACCGAGGTCTACATCGAGGCCACCAACGGCTCTTCGGAACGACGGCTGACGACGGCGCCGGGCAACCAATGGGCGCAGTTGTGGACCGATCGCGGACTGATCGTCACCAGCTCCCTGCCCGACGCCGAGATCAGCGACTGGTTCCTCGTCGATCCGGCATCCGGTGCCGCTGGATCAGTTCCGTGGCTAAAGGGAGTTCCGACACCGCTCGGCTACGGGTCCGCGGGGCGACCTAGGGTTGGGCGATGGCCGCGGCCGATCGGTCTCGGCTGACGTTAGCGACCCAGACGGCGGCCAGGCAGACCGCGGTGAAGCCGACCAGAATCGCGATGCAGTAGATCGCGACGGTCGCGTAGCCGCCATTGGCCGGATTCAGGAAGGGGTACGGGTACTTGCCGACGATCGGCCCTTTCACGAGTGTGTACACCAGCCACACGAACGGATAGGCCAGCCAGGCCAGGCCCTGGCGGATGGTCAGCTGCCGCCGTGGAGGGTCGAGCAGCCAGTCGGCGACCATCACGATCGGCATGATCGAGTGCACGACGTCGTTCACCCAGGGAATGGCGGTGTCGACGTTCGTGTTGGCCAGGAGCACGCTAAAGACGATGCCGGTGACCGTCATGTAGGCGACCGCGGCGCCGCGCACCAAATCCAGCGTCTGCGACCGATCCTCGTTGCGCCGCGCGGCGAGGACCAGCAGGACCGCCGCCGCGAACAGGTTGCTCTCGATCGTGAAGTAGCTGAAGAAGTGAAGGGGGTCCAGGAGGCCTCTGCTGGCCACGTCGATGAACTGGGTCGCCACGGCGGCCAGCGCCAGCACCCCAAAGAAGGCACGGTAGGTCGCAATCGCAGCTCGACGGCTCACGGCGCGGACCATAGCAGCGGTCTTGGAGCCTCGTCTACGGTGGGCCGACGAGCATTTCTCCGGCAGACAGCGACGGGCTTCGGCTCTTCCCGGAGGGCGGCCAGACGCACCACCTGACGCTGCTCGAGTCGCGGTCGCTGGGTCCCCCATCTCGCAGAACATCGACTCGTGGGAGGAGCGCGAGACCGGTCCGGCGCGGCGTTTCGCCGAACACAACCGGTAGGCCGGCGACGACGGTCGCCGCCGGCAGGAGGAGTATCGCGATCACCCCTCTCGTTGCATTCGTGGTCGGCGCCGGTTCGAAAGTGAGTCGGTGACTCGGGGTTGGGAATCCCACCAATCCGTACCCTCCGGCTCCCCGGAGACCTCGCTGAGGATCAGGGCATCGCCGCGGATGTCACAAGCCCGACCATCAGCGCTGCAGCCTCGTCGTCGGTCAGTCCTTCGCTCGAGAGTGATTGCCAGGTCGCGAAGGCGACCGCGTGGGCGATGGTCGCGCGGCGCAGGTGCGCGGCGCGGGTTTCCGGCCAGCCAGTCTCCAGGGTGCGGACTACCGATCCCGGAAACGCGACGATGCCCGAGCGGATAGCCGTTGGAAGGACGGCGATGTCGCGGAGCAGGTTCGCCCGCATCGGGGCCGTCGAGCGGTAGTAGGCGTATAGCTCGGCGAGCGCGGTCGCGAGCCGGCCAGCCGGATCGGCGATCGTGGCCCACCGTGCGGGGTCCGGACGTGGGTTCGCTGCAAGCCAGTCCGCGCTGCACGCCGCGAACAGCGCCTGCTCGTTCGAGAAGTGGCGGTAGAGCGTTGCCCGCGTAACCGCGGCGCGCTCGGCGACCGCGCTCATCGTCGTCGCTGCCGGCCCAATGGTGCCGTGGAGCTCGATCGCCGCCCGGATGATCCGAGCTCGAGTCTGGTCCATGGCGACCGCGCGGGCTCGGAGCCGATACGGCCGCCGCCGCGTTTTCGAGTGACGGTGATGTTCAGCTATTGACATCGCGGCGATCGGCGCAGCATCATGCCGATCACAATACACCAGCGACTCGCGAAATGACAG
>JALYXZ010000205.1 GCA_030946825.1 Chloroflexota bacterium
CGGCAGCTTCGGCACCGGATCCTGGCGCCGCGTCCACGTCCAGCCGTCAACGCTGGTCCAGGTCGTCATCAGCTGGAGGTCCACCCGTAGCGCCACAAAGCCGCCCGGGGCGCCCACCAATCGCGTCAGCGGCTCGACGGTACTTGGATCCGGACCGAAGTCGGCGGCCAACGTCCAGTTGCGCGCGTCCTCCGAGCGCCAGGCCACCGCGCGCCCATTCAGCACGCCGGTCGCCACCCATTGGCCGACACCGTTCACCGCCAGTTGGCCGATGCGGCCGGCCCCGTCGCCGCCCCGGACCGACCGCTCGGTCCACGTCTTCCCGTCCGAGGAGGCCCAGATCCGCGGATGCTCGATCGGACCGTCCTGCGCGGCACCTGCGAGCAGGTACCCGGCGGACGTCCCGACCACGGCGTACGCCTGGAGGCCGCCGGTCGCCGGGCGATGTTCCTCCCAGGTTCGGCCGCCATCGGTCGAGAGCCATGCGCTGCCGCTGCCTGCCGCGAATCCCCCGGTGGCGGCCACGAGCCCGGCGGGGCCATCGGTCAGATCCCAGGTGCGGTAGCCGGCCGTCCGGAATGATCCGGTGTTGACCTCCGTCCAGGCGATGCCGTCGGCCGATTCCCAGACGATGATGTTCCGGTTGTCGAGCGCATTGGCTGAGCCGAGCACGATGAGCCGACCGCGGCTCGAGACAAGGTGCTCGGCGTCGACGGCGACCGATGGATCGTTCGTCCAGGAGCTCGGGAATGGGAGGAGCGCCCGCTGCCACGTCACCCCGTCGCTCGAGGACCAGATCGCCACCTGCTGGCTTCCCGTCGAGCCGAGGGCGTAGAAACGACCCCGGTCGGCGACCACCCGCTGCACCTGTCCGCCGCCCACCGGAATCGCCGATCGGTCCCAGCTCACACCGGCCAGCGGCCGCGCGCTGGTCGGCGCGGGCGTGCCGGCGCCGGGCGTCGGAGTCGCGTTCGGAGACCCCGGTCCCGCGGCGGGCTGCGGGCTCCCCGCAAGCGGTGTGCGACTCGCGGCATCACCGGAGGGGATCGGCGTCACGTTTCCGGCCTGACGGGGTGACTGACCAAGGATCACCGCAGCCAGAACGGCCGCCAGGAGGCCAGTCCCCGCGATCGCGACCGCAGACAGGGCCTTGTGCCGGCTCGCACCTCGCGGATCGGGCGCATCGGCGTCCGGCAGGTTGGCTTCGTATTCGCGGAGCCGGTCCGCCAGCCTCGCCTCGAACTGTCTGTCATCCATCGGTCAGAACCTCGCGGAGCTGTGCCTTGGCGCGGGCGAGCCAGCTCGCCACCGTCCCGGGTGGCACCTCGAGCATGGCGGCGATCTCCCGCTGGGTGTAGCCGTCCACCGCGCTCAGCATCAGTGCGGCTCGCTGTTGGCGCGGGAGATGCGCCAGAGCTCGGTGCAGATCGGGATCTGCGGTGGTGACGGTGGCCGGTTCGGACCGATGCCTCCCCAGCAACGCCGACCAGCGCATGCGTCGCTTGCGCTCGTTCAGAGCCAGGCGCAGCCCGATGGTGTAGAGCCACGCGTGGGGATCTGCGCCATCGAAGCGGTCCCAGGCGCGAAATGCGCGGAGATAGGCCTCCTGGGCGAGATCTCGACCTGCTTCCTGGTCGCCGAGGACCGCCGTCAGTCGGCGCACCAGCGCCGGATAGTGCTCCGCGACCACCTCCTCGAAGGTGGCCCGCCGGGCCGGGCGCTCCATGGACGCGATTCCCTCCATCTCGGTGATAGAACAGCCGAGTCGCCCCGATTCTTGCAGGTGCTCACGAGTTCGACCGGGAACCGCTCGGCGCGCGGCTGCGTCAGGGGGGCATTGCGAAAAGTAGACAGGTGACACCGATGTTCAGAGCTCTCCCCCTGGCTGCCGCGCTGCTGCTGCTCACCGCATGCGGCCAGGCGAGCGGCGCCGGCACCTCTGGCACGGGCAGCCCTGGCACCGGCGGCCCTGTGGACCTGCCCAGCGCCTCGCTGGACGGGGTCGGCGGCCAGGCGGTGAGCTACTGCTGGCGCACCACCTGCGCCGATGGCTTCCCGACCTCCAGCGCGCC
>JALYXZ010000066.1 GCA_030946825.1 Chloroflexota bacterium
CTCGACTCTATATCGAGGAATCCAACGCGAACATCGCCGGCATGCAGGCCCAGCTTTATTTCCCGCCCGACGCCCCGGCCGACGAGTGGGAGCCCGAGCTGGTGATGATCTATACGCCAAATCTGCCGATGCCCGGCTACCCGAGCGATCGGCTGATCGCCGTCGACCTGGAGGCTGGCGTGACCCGCGTCTTCAACTCCGATTACTTCGGGGAGTCGAAGAAGGGCGGTCTCCGGATGTGGAACGACCGGGTCTTCGCCGCCGGCGGCCTTGCGATGCATGCCGGCTGCAAGGTGATTCCCACCGCCGATGGCGAGAAGACGGTGCTGATCATCGGGCTATCGGGCACCGGGAAGACGACAACCACCTTTACGCGGCAGAACGACAGCCAGCCGGTGCAGGACGATTTCGTGGGACTGTTGCCGCAGGGCAAGGTGGTGGGGACGGAGAATGGCTGCTTCGCCAAGACCTTCGGGCTCGACGCGCGGCACGAGCCGGCTATCCATGGCGCCGTCACCAAGCCGGACGCGTACCTGGAGAACGTCTCGCAGGCCGAGGTGAACGGCCCGGTCGACTTCTTCGACACCTCGTACACGCAGAACGGGCGGGCCACCTTCCCGATGTCGTCGCTGGGCATCTGGCGCGACCCGCGCGAGATCGGTCCGGTCGACTACCTGCTGATCCTCAACCGTAACGACAACATCATCCCGGTCGTCGCTCGCCTGACCGGCCCGCAGGCGGCCGCCTACTTCATGCTCGGCGAGACACAGGGCACCAGTGCCGGCGGCGCCTCCGAGGAAGGCCGCGCGCTGCGCGTCCCGGGGACCAACCCCTTCTTCCCGCTTCGCGACGAGATGCAGGGCAACCGATTCCTGGAGCTGCTCGAGACGCGCCCGTTCGAGGTTTACCTGCTGAACACCGGGCGCGTCGGCGGCGCGACCGGCTCCCCGGACTCGACCAAGGTCGAGATCGAGGACAGTGGCGCGGCCGTCAAGGGGATCGCCGAACGGTCGATCAGCTGGGAGCGCGACCCGGACTTCGGGTACGAGGTCGCCTCGGCGCTGCCCGGTGTCAACGACCCCGAGTTGCTCCAGCCGCGCCGACTCTACGAGCGCACCGGCCGCGCCGACGAGTACCGAGCGTGGGTCGCGCGCTACAAGCGGGAGCGCGTCGAGTTCCTGGAGGGCTACCCGGGCCTGGAGCCGGCAATCATCGACGCCGTCCGCTGAGGCTCCCGCTCGTTGGCGGCCGTGTTTGGCCGCCCGATTCCGTCGGGGATTCCCGCCGGCTGGGCAACTGGCTCGACGGTCTACTCCTCGTAGGTGACATCCACTGAGAGCTGAACGTTGCCGCGCAGCGCGCGCGAGATCGGGCAGTTCTCTTTGGCATCCTCGGCGGCGGTCCGAAACGCCTCTTCCGATGTCCCGGGGACGCGGCCCAGCAGCGTTAGCGCGGACGAGACCACGGTCCATCCTGCCTCCAGCTTGTCGAAGGTGACCTG
The DNA here is from genome assembly GCA_030946825.1 of Chloroflexota bacterium. Lineage (GTDB taxonomy): Bacteria > Chloroflexota > Limnocylindria > QHBO01 > QHBO01 > QHBO01. The sequence goes on from JALYXZ010000066.1 coordinate 1,502, forward strand.
CGCCTCGACGTGCAGATGATCGGGCGGCGTGCCGGCGCGGCCGAGGCTGGCGGTCAGCGCCATGGCGAAGCACGAGGCGTGCGCCGCGGCGAGGAGCTCCTCGGGTGAGGTTCGGCCGTCGGGCGATTCGGTACGTGATGCCCAGCTGACGGGGAGGTCGGAAAAGGTCCCGCTGCTCCCCGCGCTGACGGTCCCACTGCCGGTTGCCAGATCCCCGTTCCAGGTGACGGTGGCGGTGCGCACGGCTGCCATGTGCATCGGTCCTTTCTGTATTCTGCGGACCCCGAGCGTACCCCAGTCGCAGCAGGACTGACCGATGAGCCCGAGCCAGCCGGAATCGCAGGACCGCCTCCCGCTGCCGACCCTGCGTGGCAAGCAGGTCTACCTGCGGCCGGCGGAACGCGGCGACATCGACGCGTTCGTGCGTTGGTTCGCCGATGCCGAGGTGACGCAGTTCCTGGGGGCCATCGCACCGTTCAGCGCCGCCATGGAGGAGCGCTGGTTCGACCAGATGGTCGAGGCACAGGGCAAGCGCAGCTTCCACTTCGTGATCTGCCTCCGCGCGGACGACCGGGCGATCGGGACGGTCGGCTTCCACGAGGTGGACTTCGAGAACGGCAATGCGGCGTTCGGCATCAGCATCGGCGAGAAGGACGCGTGGAACCACGGCCTTGGCACCGATGCGCTGAACACGATCTGCGACTTCGGCTTCGGTACGCTTCGGCTCGAGCGGATCTGGCTGGACGTGTACACGGGCAACGCGCGCGCCAGGCGCTCGTACGAGAAGGCGGGATTCTCGCTGGAAGGGGCCCTGCGTGCGGCGCACTTCATGCGCGGCGAGTTCGTCGACGTGCTGCGCATGTCGCTCCTGCGCGACGAGTGGAAGGCGCTCCCGCGCCCGAAGAGCTGGGAGCTGCCCTAGGCAAGTCGTCACATTTGCCGCCGATCCACCTGCCGGCGTGTCCGCCACTGCGCCGAGCGGGGCATGCGCTCGGCTACGATGCCGGCGTGTTCGAGCTTCGTCGCGATCCCGTCACCGGCTGGTGGTCGGCGATCGTGACCGACCGAAGCTTCGAGC
>JALYXZ010000100.1 GCA_030946825.1 Chloroflexota bacterium
GCGCTTCGCCGCGGCCGTGCAGGGTGAGCACGCCGCGTGCGTCGGCGAGGTCACCGGCCGGCGTGACCGCCACCCAGCCCTCGGGTAGCCGGTCCCAGCCCGCCAGGAGCGCGTCGAGATCGGATACCACCACCGCCCGGCGCAACAGCCGCGGCGCATTCGGCAGCCCGAGCCATTCGGCCAGCGTCTGCGTGCCGCCCACGGCGGCCATCGCCTGTGCTCGATCCTCAGACGGTTGCACCTCGGCGGCGAGGAGGCGGACGACACCCCGTGCCGTCTCCAGCCTAGGCCGGAGATCATCGTCGCGCCACAGCAGCGCGCGCTCCAGCTCCCCGCCGACGACCGCCTCGAGGGCCAGCCACGCATCGGACGGCGGCTCGATCTCGTCGAGCAGCCCACGCCAGCCTGCGGTTCGCAGGACCCCCTCCACACTCGCCGCCTGCTCGCCGCGGTGCCGCAGCTCCTCCAGCTCCGCGGTCATCAGACGGACTCGGGCCTCTAGCTCATCTGCCAGCCTGCGCCCGTCGTCGGCTGCCCCCGACGCCTCGTCGCGCTGCCGGCGCGCAGACGCCAGCTCCTGCTCGGCGTCGACCAGGTCGGTATCCGCGGCCTCGGCCAGCGAGCGCGCGACGGCGGACTCGGCGGTGGCGGCGACGAGTTCCTCGCGCGCGCCGGCCAGCTCATCCTCGAGTCGTCGGGTGCGCGCCGCGATGGCCGCCGACTGCTCCACGCGCTGCAGGACGTCCCGTGCCCGTGCCCGCGCCGCATGTCGTGCGCGCTCTGCCTCCCCCTCCAGGGCGATGGAGCGGTCCTCGGCGTCTCGCAGCGCCGTCACCGCAGCCACCCAGCGTGCCTCCGCCGCCCGTGCGGCGGAGATCACACTTTCCGCGTGCGTGGCATCGGGGAGCCCCTCGGACAGCTGCTCCTCGATCATGGCGAGCTCCCGCTCCAGGCCGGCCACGGTCGACGCGGTCTCGCGCTCGCGGGCCGCCAGCGACTCGAGCCTGGTCTCGGCCCGGATCACCCCATCGCGAGTCGCCTCCCGTCGCTCGGCCGCGGCGCGTGCCGACCGGTCGGCGGTCCCGTATCGACCCTCGGCGGCGAGGACCTCCGCCCGCCCCGATTCCTGGTCGCGCCGGAACGCGGCGAGTGCCCCTTCTGCGGCCGCCACGGCCCGTCGTGCCTCGCCCGCCCGCTCCTGGAGGAGGTGCTGCCGCCGCCGATGCAGGGTGCCGACCAGCCACCGCGCGCGGTGGCCGAGGCTGTCGTGCTCCTGCTGGTGCTGCGCCTGGAGCCCCAGCCGCCTGGCGCGCGGCCGCAGCTCGGCGATCAGGTCGCTGGCTCGCGTGAGGTTGTCCCGAGCGCGACCCAACCGGGCGAGGGCCTCGTTCTTGCGCACCTGCAGGCTCTTGACGCCGGCCGCCTCCTCGAAGAGCTGTCGCCGCTCCTCGGGACGCAGGCTCAGGGCGGCGTCCACCGTCCCCTGCCCGACCACCACCAGCTCGTTGGCGCCCAGCCGGCCGCCTGCCAGCAGGTCCACCACTTCGCGCAGGCGAGCCGGCGCTCCGTTGATCAGGTATTCGCTCTCGCCGGACCGGTACGCGCGGCGCCCGATGCTCACCTCGCCGAATTCGATCGGCAGCCATCCGTCGAAGTTGTCGAGGGTCAGGATCGCCTCGGCCATTCCCTGCGGCCGGCGCTGCTGGCTGCCGGTGAAGATCACGTCGTCCCCGCGGCGCGTGCGGAGCGACCGGTTGGACTGCTCCCCGAGCACCCAGCGGACCGCGTCGGCCATGTTGCTCTTGCCGCTGCCGTTCGGTCCGATGACGGCATTGATGCCCGGCTCGAAGACGAACCGCGTGGGGTCGGCGAACGTCTTGAACCCGTGCAGGCGGAGCTCCCGCAGGCGGCCGCTGCGCACGCCTGGCGACTCGCGGATCGTCATGCGCCTCCTGGCGGAACGGGCTGCAACTGCTCGAGCGCCGATGTCGCCGCACGCTCCTCGGCGCGCTGTCGGCTCGATCCCTCGCCGATCCCGAGCTGTCGGCCGTCGAGGGTGGCCGCCACCCGGAAGAGCTGCTCGTGCGGCGGCCCGCTGGTCTCCAGCAGCTCGTAGAAGGGCTTCAGGTGGCGCGTCCGCTGCGACCACTCCTGCAGGCGACTCTTCGCGGACTTGTGTGCCCCCGCCTCGCCGGGGCCGAGCAGCCGCTCGGTGAAAAGTGGTTGGAGCCAGGCAGCGCTGACCTCGATCCCGTCGGCCAGCAGGATGGCACCCGCTAGCGCCTCGAAGGTGGCCGCCAGCACGGATGGCCGGGTGGCGCCGCCGGCATCGGTCTCGCCGCGGCCCAGGAGCAGGTATCTGTCGAGGCCGAGCTGCAGGGCCAGTGTCGCGAGCGCATCTCGGTTCACGAGTGCTGCCCGGCGTGCCGTCAGGAAGCCCTCATCCTCATCGGGGAACCGCTCGAACACCAGTTGGCTGACGATCAGCCCGACGACCGCATCGCCCAGGAACTCGAGCCGCTCATTGTGGCCGCTGACCAGCGTCGGGTTCTCGTTGAAGTAGGAGCTGTGGACGAAGGCCCGGCGCACCGCATCCGGGTCACTGAGCGGGATGCCGAGGCGTGCCGCCAGCTCATCGATCCCAGGCGTCGCCATCGGATCCGGAGGCTACTGCTGGTGCTCCTCGATGTAGTCGACCGCGTCCTGCACCTTCTGGATCTTCTCCGCATCCTCGTCCGAGATCTCCATCCCGAACTCCTCCTCGAGGCTCATGATCAGCTCGACGAGGTCCAGAGAGTCCGCGTTGAGATCCTCGACGAACGAGGCCTGAGGAGTGACCTCCTCTTCGTCGACGCCCAGCTGTTCGACGATGATCTTCTTCAGGCGGTCGTACGTGGTTGCATCAGCCACGGCGTCTAGTCTCCTCCACCCGATGATCTCGTGACGCTTCCGAGCACCCCGTTGATGAGGCGGCGTGCGGGGTCTCCAGCGTAGATCCGGGCGAGGGAAACGGCGTCGTTGATCGCCTCCCCGACCGGGGTCGCGGCGGAGTATAGCACCTCGTACAGGGCGCTCCGCAGGATCGTGCGCTCCACCCTTCCGAGCTCAGCAACGGGGATGGCGGGAGCGAGTTCAGCGATGCGTGCATCGAGCTCCGCGCGGTGCACGAGCACACCCGCCACGATCTGGTCGGCGTGCGCGCGCGCGGCCTCCTCGCTGCCGCGCTCATCGGCCAGCCGCAGAAGGGCAGCCCGCGCCTGATCGGGTCGAAACTCCGCCTCGAAGAGCGCCAGGAGGGCCAGCCGTCGAGCACGCAGGCGCGACTCGTGCCGCCCAGCTCGCCGGACGGGGCGCACGGAGGTCATGCCCCTGATACGGGACCGGTGGGCACGATCGAGCTGCCCTGGACACGTGGGCCGGGAGAAATCGCCGGATGGCTGTGCGTCCACTCGGCGATCACGCCGGGCACGCCGGCGGCTGCCGCTTCGGAGGCGACGCGCAACGCATTCTCGATCATCCGCGCCTTGGCTCGTCCGTGGGTGACGATGCTCACCCCGCGCACACCGAGCAATGGGGCGCCGCCGTAGCGCTCGTAGTCGAAGCGGTTCCGCATCCGCTCGAACCCCGGCTTGAGGGCGAGCAGCGCGATCGGAGCCACCGGGCCGTGCTGCAGGTCCTCGCGCAGCGAGCGGAAGATGTAGCTGGTCAGGCCTTCGAAGAACTTGATCACCACGTTCCCGACGAAGCCGTCGCAGACGACCACATCGGCCTTGTGCGCGATCATTTCATGCGCCTCGACGTTGCCCACGAAGTTCAGGTCGGCCTGACTCAGCCGAGCGTACGCCTCGCGAGTCAGGGTGTCGCCCTTCTCGGCCTCTTCGCCGATGTTGAGCAGACCGATGCGGGCGCGCGGCACGTGCAGGACCCGCTCGGCGAAGATGGCGCCCATCGCGGCAAACTGGACCAGGTTCTCAGGGCTCGAGTCGACGTTGGCACCAACGTCGAGCAGCATGATCGGTCCGCTGGCGGTGATCATGTGCGCCGGCAGGGCGGGCCGATCGATTCCGTGGATCCGCCCGAGGCGGAAGACCGCGGCTGCCATCGTCGCCCCGGTCGAGCCGGCACTGACCACCGCATCCGCGGCACCGGCGCGCACCAGGTCGGTGGCCACCCGTACCGAGGCGCGCGGCTTTGCGCGCAACGCGGCTGCCGGGTGGTCGCCCATGGTGATCACATCGGGACCATCGACGAAGCTGACGCTCGCCGGACGGCCCTGGCCGAAGTCAACCACCTCGCGTTCGAGGCGGGGCACGTCACCGACCAGGATCACCTCGTCGGCGTGGCTGGCGGCGTAGGTCAGCGCCCCGCGGACGACCTCGCGCGGGGCGTGGTCGCCGCCCATCGCGTCAACCGCGATGCGCATCGAGGCCGAACGTCAGCGCTGGCCCTCGGCCGGCGTGGCCGATTTGATCGCGATCACCTCGCGACCGTCGTAGTAGCCGCAGGTCGGACACACGTGATGGGAACGCTTCAGCTCGTGACAATGCGAGCACTCGACCAGCGGAGGCGCGTCGATCGCCAGGTGCGCGCGGCGCTCTCCCTGTCGAGCCTTGGATACTCTGCGCTTGGGAACGCCCACGCGGGACTCCTCAACGGATCAGCGGTAATGGAATGGATCGGACGCCGCAGTATACCGGGCGTCCGGGGAGGCACGAGACTCGCTACTCCGGAGGGTGATCGAGGAGGCGGCCAAGGACCGCCAGCCGGGGGTCGATGTCAGGCTCCGCGTGGTCGTGAGGCGGCCCGGCCAGCGCCTGGCCGCACTCCGCGCACAGGCCGGGGCAGCTCGGGCGGCAGAGGGGGTGCATCGGCTCCGTGAGCAGGAGCTCATCGTGGAGGACCGAGTCGAGCTCGAGCTCATTGTGCTCGTCGATGCGCAGCACCTCGTCGCTGGACTCCTCGCTCGAAGGAGCGCCGGTCTGCGGGTCGAGGCTGGGCAGGAACTCCTCGTTGATGGCGACCGCCACCTCCTCGACATAAGGCTCCAGGCAGCGCGCGCATGTTCGTCGCAACGCGGTGGAGACCCGGCCGCGGACCCAGATCCCACGGTTGGTGTGCTGGAGGCGGATGGTGCCGTTCAGCGGCCCGGCCAGCTCGACTTCCGGGCCGAGGCTGACGTAATGGTCGCGGAGTCGGTACTCCCGACTCGCTCCGGGTGCCTCCCGGAGCAGACCCGCCACGTTGAACGCGGTCATGTCCGCGTGGCGGCTTCGGCCTGCTCCTCCTCACCGGCCTGTTGCCCTGCGGACTGCAGGTCGGCCATGCTGACCGGCGCGAACCGATGCCGGTCATCGAGCATGTCGATTCCACGCTTGATGCTGGTCAGCGCCTTGATGCATTCGCCCTCGAGACGGATCAGCACCCCGGCCGCATACTCGTCGGCGCCACGGCGCACCTCGGCGGCCTCGCTGGCGGCGGTGTCGATGATCTCCTCGGCGCGCTGTTGGGCCAGCTTCACCAGCTCTCGCTCTTCGAGCATCCGCGCCGCCTGCTCCTGGGCGCGGGCGATGACTGCATCCGCCTCCTCGCGGCCAAGCTCGGTGATGCGAGCGGCCTCCTCGGTGATGCGGCGCGCCTGGCGCAGCTCATCAGGCATCGCCACCCGCAGCTGGTCGATGAGCTCCAGCGCGCCGGCCTGATCGAGAACGACGTTATTCGTCAACGGCACCTTCTTGCCGCTGGCGACAAGCGACTCGAGGCGTTCGACGAGGAACAGGATGTCCGTGGCGGGCACTTCCGGATCGCGAAGTTGGCCGCGATTCTACACCTCGCCACGGCCGCTGCGGGCGCGTTCCAGCAGCGCGGCGGCGACCGGAGGCGGGACCATGCCGCCCACGTCACCGCCGAACCGAGCGATCTCTCGGGCAAGCGTCGAGGAGATGTATCCGAACTCGAGGCCGGTCATCAGGAATGTGGTGTCCAGCGCGGGTGACAGGCGGCGGTTCATGTGGACCATCTGGAGCTCGTACTCGAAGTCGCTGAACGCCCGCAGGCCACGCACGATGAAGGCGGCTCCAACCTCCTGCGCAAAGTCCACGGTCAGACCTGCAAAGGAGCGGACGGTGACCCGCGCTCCGAGTTCCGCGACGGAGCGCTCGATGAGCGTCACCCGCTCCTCGACGCTGAAGAGCGGCTGCTTTCGCGGGTTGTCGAGCACGCCGATCACCAGTCCGTCAAAGAGGCGCGCCGCGCGTCGGGCGACATCGAGATGCGCGTTGGTCATCGGGTCGAAGGAACCGGGGAAGATGGCGGTCCGGCTCATTGCTCCTCCTCACGCTCGAGGAACGCGACGACCGTCTCTCCCAGCCGGCGCTCGCGCCACGGGATGAGCCCGGCGACGCTCGGCAGCTCGGTTCGCCAGAAGCGGCGAACGATGACCGTCGCCCGGGGCGAAAGGTGGGGCACCAGGCGCTCGAGCGGCGCGAGGATAGCACGCTCGGAGAAGGGCGGATCCAGGAAGGCAAGATCGAATCGATGGCCCCCGAACGCCGCGAGGAAGCGAAGCACCTCGCCGGCTCGCACCTCCGCACGATCGTCGAGGCCTGTCCGCTGCAGGTTCTGGCGCAAGATGGCGAGCGCCTCCCGGCCGTGCTCCACGAAACAGCAATGTTCCGCACCGCGGGACAGGGCCTCGATCCCGATCGCCCCACTGCCCGCATACAGGTCCAGCACGCGCGCCGACGGAACCCGATCGCCGAGGATGCCGAAGACCGTCTCCTTGACGCGGTCGGTGATCGGTCGCGTCGCGCGGCTCCGCGGTGCGGCCAGCAACATTCCCCGCGCGCTGCCGGCGATGACCCGCATCAGGCGACGTCACCTTCCTCCTCCAGGGGTGCGAAGTCCTCGCGCATGCGGGCAAGACCGGGCCGAGCGGAGAGGTCCGGGTCCCGCGCCACTAGCTCCTCGGCCAGCGCCCGGGCCCGTTCGGCGAGCCGGACGTGGCGCGGCTCGAACAGCGAGGCCACGCGCAGCGGAGGCAGCCCGGCCTGGGTGGTGCCGAGCAGGTTGCCGGCGCCACGCAGCTCGAGATCCGCCTCGGCGATCTCGAACCCGTCGGCGGTGGATCGGATCACCTCCAGGCGGCGGCGGGCGATCGCATCGGTGGCATCCGAGAGGAGGATGCAGAACGACCGATGCGCTCCGCGTCCGACACGGCCGCGGAGCTGATGCAGCTGAGCGAGGCCGAAGCGCTCCGCGTCCTCGATCAGCATCACCGACGCGTTCGGCACGTCGATCCCCACCTCGACCACGGTGGTCGCCACCAGCAGGTCGAGCTGGCCTCCGGCAAAGGCGGCCATGGCCGCCTGCCGTTCGTCGGCAGGCTGCTGGCCATGGATCAGGCCGATGCGCAGCTCGGGCAGGCGCGAGCGGAAGCGTTCCACCTCCGCCTCCGCCGATGCGGCGGTCAGCGCGGCGCTCTCCGCGATGAGCGGCACCACCACGAAGGTCTGGTGGCCGGCGCGCGCCTCGGCGGCGAGGAACGCCTCGATGTTGGCCAGTGCCGAGCGATCACGGACCTCGGTGCGGATCGGCTGCCGCCCGGGTGGCAGCTGGCGGATGGTACTGATCGCCAGGTCGCCGTAGAAGGTGAGAGCCAGCGTGCGCGGGATCGGAGTGGCAGTCAGCGCCAGGATGTGGGGCTCCAGCGCGTTCCCCTTGGCCTGGAGCGCCGCGCGCTGCGCGACCCCGAAGCGGTGCTGCTCGTCGACGACGGCAAGTCCCAGGCGCGCAAACGCCACCGCCTCGCTGATGACCGCGTGAGTGCCGATCACGACGTCCACCTCCCCCGCCTCGATGGCTGCATGCAGCCGACGCCGCTCCGAGGCGCGCAGCGAGCCGGCCAGGAAATCGCTGCGCACACCGAGCGTGTCGAGCAGGGGGGCCAGGCCGGCCTGGTGCTGGCGTGCGAGGATCTCCGTGGGAGCCATCAGGGCGCCCTGCCAGCCGGAGCGGACCGCCATCGCCAGCGCGGCCGCGGCGACCGCGGTCTTGCCGCTGCCGACGTCACCCTGAAGCAGGCGCCGCATCGGCCGTTCGTGGGCCAGATCCGCGGCAATCTCCCGGATGGCGCCGGCCTGGTCGGCGGTGAGGGTGAACGGCAGCGCGGCGGCTATTGCCTGCCGGATCTCCTCCGAGACCTGGATACGCGGGGCGCGCAGCGCCTCGCGGGCGGCGCGGCCCTGCGCCAGGGTCAGCTGAAGGGCGAGCAGCTCGTCGAACGCGAGACGGTCGAGGGCGGGGGCCACGTCCTCCGCATCCTCCGGGAAGTGGACGGTGCGCAGCGCGTCGGATAGTCCCACCAGCGCGCCACGCTCTGCCGGGCGCAGCGGGTCGTCGACCAGCGGGGCAAAGCGCTCCACGATGCGGGCGAGGAGCTCGCGGACCCGGCGCTGGGTGATGCCGCCCGTCAATCGGTACACCGGGACGATCCGGGCGGTGTGCACGGAGTCGTGACCGACCGGGCTGAACTCGGGGGACACGAAGCGGGTGCGCCATCCGGAGCTGGCGACCCTGCCGCTGACCACCAGCTCGTCGCCGGCCTTGATGCGCCGCTCGACGAACCGTCGCCCGAACCAGATCGCCTCGGCGCTTCCGCTTCCATCGGACAGCATGGCGACCACTCGCTGCGGCCTGCGCCCGAAGCCCTTCTCGACCTTGACCGAGTCGACCCGCACCCGCGCCGACTGCTTCTCATCGGGCACCAGCTCGGCAAGGGGGCGCAGCTCGCTGAAGTCGTCGTAGCGGAATGGCAGATGGAACAGCGCATCACGCGGCGTGCTGATGCCGAGGCGAGCCAGCACGCCGAGACTGCGGCCCAACTCGGGAAGCACCTCGACCAGCGGCCGGTCGACGTCCTCCGTGCTGAGGCGCCGAGGAAGGCAGCGGATGGTCACCGGCCGTCCTGTCCGGCGGCGAAGCGCAAGATCGCGGCGAGCGGCGGATCGTACCCAGCCGAGGTGTCGACGACGAGGGTCGGGAGCCCCAGATCGAGCGGCGCGAAGCGTCCCGCGGCGAGATCCTCGTGGAGCGCGGGGGTGCGCGCCAGGTCGAGGTGCGCGGGATGTCGCGTGCCCTCCCGGGCGCGGCCGGTGTAGCGTTTCACGACGAGGGCATCGGGCGGGGCGCAGTGGATCAGCCGCGCCTCGGTGAGGCGGACGAGCCCGGTCAGCTCGGTTTCCGCAATGCCGCGCCGGAAATTGCTCTCCAGTACGAGTCCGCCACCGGCTTCCAGCACGCGCCGGGCCGCAAGATGGAGAAGCGCATAGGCGCCCAGGCCGAGGCGCTGCGAGGCTTCGACGTCAGGCGGTGCGCCGATCGCGTCTGCCAGGGCCTCCTTGAATTCGTCCTTGGCGAAGAGTGGCAGCCCGAGCTGCTCCGCGACGTTCGCCGCCAGCGTCGACTTGCCCGCGCCGGGCGCTCCGGACACGATCACCAGCATCGGCCGTGGTGGGGGGCGGCGTTGCATGGCTCGATCGTAGCGTGCTACGATCCGGCGCCTCCGGCACCCACAGGCGTGCCGGTTCGTTTCGTCCTCGGGAGACCCGCCTCATGGCTCGCCAGTGCGACATCTGCGGCAAGAAGCCGATCACCGGCTGGAACGCCCAGTCAGTCGGCATGAACCGCAAGCGCGCCCTGCGCCGCTGGCTTCCGAACCTGCAGCCCCTCGTCGTGCAGCGCGCAGGTCGCCCGGTGCGCCTTCAGGCTTGCTCCCGCTGCCGCAGGACCCTCCAGAAGGTCTGACCGCCCGGGTCAGCCGGTCCGCAGGTCGCGCTCAGAGTCGATCACCAGCGTGAACGGCCCCTCGTTCACCAGCTCCAGGCGCATCGACGCGCCGAAGGACCCCACGGCAACCCGATGCCCGGCATCCCGCAAGCGGCCGACGAAGCGGTCCACCAGCGGGGCGGCGATCGCAGGAACGACAGCCTCGCCGAATCCCGGGCGACGACCCTGGCGCACGTTCGCGAGCAGCGTGAACTGGCTCACCACCAGGTACGCGCCATTGACTCCACCGATGTCCAGATTGGTCCGGCCCTCGGCGTCCTCGAAGTAGCGGAGGTCGACCAGCTTGCGGGCCATGGCGTCGACCACGGCCGGATCGTCGGCCGGAGCGATGCCGACCAGCACCACCGCGCCTCGCTCGATCCGCCCGAGCAGCTCCTGCCCGCTGTGGACCGCTGCCTGCGCAACCCGCTGAACGACGAGCCGCACTAGGGCGAAGGCGCCGGCGATGGGAGCGGCGAGCCCGACGCTGCTGTCGATGGTTCCGCGGAGAGACTGGGGCTCGGCGGCATGGAGGTGACGGGGGCCGACACTTCGTCTGGCCTAGGGGGTCCGAGCGCCGACTCGGTGAAGGTTGCCTGCGCATTCCAGAGCATCCAGCCGCGAGCCCCGTTGTCGGCGAGAGCCCGCATCTCGGCCAGGACATCGGCGCGCGTGTAGGCGCGGAACGGGCCGTAGCCGAAGTCCTGGATCCAGGGCCGGATCTTCATCGGTAGGCCGGCCGCTTCGCGGTTCATGCGCTGCAGGCTCTGGTTGATGATCTCGTACGGGTGCTCGTTCGGCACGGCGAAGCCGAACGTGCCGGGGCCGTAGTGACTGGGGTAGGTCATCGGGTCGAAGTAGTCGACATACGGCATGATCACCTCCGGACGCTGGCCGATTCCCTGGTCATCCGGAGAGATGAAGCTGATCGGAAAGACGTCCGCCCCCAGGAACGCCTTGCGATGGTCGAACTGCGCCGAGACGACCCGGAACAGGCGCCGGATGGCGGGCAGCCGGAACGACTGGGCGTTCGGCAGGTTCGTGTCCGCAAGCGCGTAGGGACCGTCGCTGAAAAAGCGCACGTAATCGAGCTGCACCTCGTCGAAACCCTTGTCAGCGAGGTCTGCCGCCACCGCGGCGACGTACTCGGCGACTCCGGGGTTGAACGGGTCGAGCCAGATACCGCCGCCGAAGTCGCGCCACGGCTGCCGGGTCTGCGCATTCATCACCGCCAGGTCCGGCCGTGCGGCGCCCAGCGTGTTGTCCTTCATGACCACCATGCGGGCGATGGTGTAGATCCCGCGCGCCTTGAGCTTGGGAAGCAGCTCGTCCAGCTTGAAGAGGGGGTGTGCCATGACGGCGCCGACCTTCTTTGCCTGCGGCAGATCCGTGGCCCAGTAGAGCGTCCCGGCGGTCTCCTTGACATCGATCACCAGCGCGTTCACCTCGGTGCGCGCCGCCAGGTCGAGCAGGTGGTCGAGCCGGCCCGGTGCCTCGAACACGGCCGCCGGCGCATACAGCGCCCTGGCGGAGAAGGGTCGCATCGCCACGTCCTTGCGCATCCGGTCGTCGATCGGCAGCGCGACGAGCCGGAAGCCGGGCATCTTGTAGATCAGTGTCCCGCCGGCGGGCACGCCGGGGAGTGCGTAGCGTCCCCCGGCGTCCGAGCGAGCCACGGCGACCTGCCCATCGACGAAGACCCGGGCACCGGACAGCGGCACCCCCTTGTCATCGGTCACCACGCCGTGCACCACGTTGGGACGCAGCCTGATCGTCAGGTCGCCGCCGGCGGGCACGCTCCCAGACGCGGCGTCGAAGCCCGTCGCGGCCGCCTCGACCCGGGCGCCGGGAGCGGCAGTCACTCGCGCGCGTCCATTGGTGTCGGCGGTGGCCGTCGATCCGTCGACCGTGACCGCAGCCCCCGGCACCGGTCCGCCGCTCGAGCGGTCGACGGCCAGGACGCTGAGCGGTCGCGGCACCGCGGCGGTCGGCGACCCGGACCGGACCGGCAGCTCGGTGCTGGTTCCGCAGGCCGCGAGGACCAGGCTGAGTGCGAGGAGCGCCGCAGCGAATCGTTGCGCCACCTCCGGGTGAACTGCCTTCACGATCGGATCGCGAGCGGTGTTGCCGGTGTCAGTGCCGCGACTCCGCCGGTTCGCGACGGGCAGCGGTCCCGTCCCGCGCCACGGTGCGCAGCTCCTCGACGACCGGCGCCAGCTCCCCCTGGTGTGCGTACAGCGCGCTCCCGGCGACCAGAATCGTGCCGCCCGCGGCGTGAGCGGCCGCGATCGTTTCCAGGTTCACCCCGCCGTCGATTCCGATCGGCGTGTCGAGCCCACGTCTCTGCAGCTCCGCCTGCAGGGCGCTGACCTTGGGAAGGACTTCGGGCAGGAACGCCTGGCCGCCGAACCCCGGGTGGACGGTCATCACCAGGACCAGGTCGACCGCCTCGAGGTGGGGCAGCACAGTCTCCAGCGGCGTCTCGGGGTTGAGCGCGATCCCCGCTCCCCGACCGCTGCGGTGGATCCGCTCGATGACCGCCTCGGACGGATCCTCGGCCTCGACGTGGAAGACGATCAGGTCGCTGCCGGCGCGGGCAAATTCGTCCACGTAGCGGAGCGGCCGGCTGATCATCAGGTGGCTGTGATAAGGGACCGCGGCATACGGGCGCAGCGCCTCGACGACGACCGGACCGAGACTGATGTTGTCGACAAAATGACCATCCATCACGTCGAGATGAATCGAGTCGACTCCGCCGCGGACGGCCCGCTCGACCTCGGCTCCCAGGCGCCCGAAATCGGCGTTCAGGATGCTGGCGCTGATCTCGGGACGCGGCGGTGTCACGCGACGGTCACCTGCGCCACGCCGGAGGCCGCGTCCTGCCGACCAGGCAGCGGCCTTCCGGCCAGCTGGGCGTGAAGCTGCCCACAGGCTGCCTCGATCTCCCGCCCGCGGGTGTCGCGGATGGTGACCGGCACGCGTCCGTCGCGCAGCGCCCGCGCGAAGCGGTCGATGACCGTCCGCGGCGAGCCGCTCCAACGGGAGCCGGGCGTCGGATTGAGTGGAATCAGGTTCACGTGGCTCATCCAGCCGGCGGTCAGCCGGGCCAACTGGGCCGCTTGCTCCGGCGTGTCGTTCAGGCCGTCGATCATCACATACTCGAAACTCACGCGTCGGCCGCTCGCCGACGCGAATCGCCGCGCGGCATCGACCACCGCCCCGATCGGCCATCTGCGGTTGATCGGCACCAGCTCGCTGCGGAGCGCGTCGGTCGCCGCATGCAGGCTCACCGCCAGGTTGACCTGGGGCAACTCATCCAGCATGCGGTCGATCCCCGGCACGACGCCCGAGGTGCTGATGGTGATGTGCCTCGCCCCGATGCCCAATCGGGCCGGGTCGTTCAGCAGCCGCGTCGCCTCGAAGACGCGGACGGCGTTGTTCAATGGCTCACCCATGCCCATGAACACGACGTTGTAGTGTCCGCGGAGCTCCCCGACTCCGGTGGTCCCCGACGAACGGTGCCAGTGCAGCACCTGGTCGACGATCTCCGCGGGGCTGAGCTGCCTTCCGAATCCAGCCTGCCCCGTCGCGCAGAACGGACACCCGACCGCGCAGCCTGCCTGGCTGGAGACGCAGATCGTGGTCCGCGCCGCTGACCCGCGCGTCGCGGGATAACGCATCAGGACCGACTCCACCCGCTGCCCATCGGCGAGCTCGTGGACGGCCTTGGCGGTCAACCCGCCGTCGGCGGTCAGCACGTGGCTGCGCTCGATCGAGGAGAACTGGAAAGCCCGGTCCAGCGCCGCCCGCAGACTTCCGGGCAGCTCTCGCAGGTCATCGAAGCTGCGCGCCTGCGAGCGGTGGATTCCACCGGCGATCTGGTGCAGCCGGTAGGCCTGCTCGCCTCGCGCCTCGAGCCAGGTGGCCAGCGCCGAGGCGGATAGTTGGCTGATGGCTGGCTTCGGTTCGGCGGGTTCCAAGCCGAGCGGGTCAGTCACGCCGCCCCTGGATCAGCATCAGGTAGTAGAGGAACGTCAGCAGCGCGGTCAGCGCCGCCGCGACATAGGTCCAGGCTGCCGCCTTCAGGACATCGCGGGCGCCGCCGTGACGCTCTCCGGTCATTCCCAGGCTGTCGACGAAGGCCAGCGCCTTGCCGGAGGCCCCGATCTCGACCGGCAGCGTGACGAAGGTGAACACCACAGCTGCGCCGAATGCGATCAGCCCGATCCACGCCAGGCTGAGGGCGTTGAAGATCACTCCGCCGAGGATCAGCCACGGGCCAACTCCCGAGCCGAACTGGACCGCCGGCACGATCGCCTGCCGCACCGTCATCCAGGGGTCGCGCTGACGGTCCTGGAGGGCGTGGCCAACCTCGTGCGCGATCACCGCCGCTGCGGCGACCGACAGGCTGCCACCGGTTCCCGCCAGGCGGACCGATGCGCCGGACGGGTCGTACGACCCGAGCTGGGCATCGCCGCTGACGGCCTGGCTGACGCGCAGGACCCGTCCGCGGGGGTCGTAGTGGTCCGTCAGCTGACCCGGCGTTGGCTCGATGCGGACATCGGTCAGGCCCTGCCGGTCGAGCAGCCGGCGGGCGAAATCAAGTGCGCTCAGATTGATCCCCGAGTCGACCTGCGACCACTTCGCATACGTCGAACGGACGCGCCATGCTGCCCAGCCGGTGAGCGCCAGGCTCGGAAGCAGCACGAGCAGCACGTATGGCAGGAAGCCACCCATCGTCGTTGTTTGTCTCTCCTCGTGTGTGCGCTCCCGCCGCGCGAGAGCGTCCCTGGAGTATAGCCGCCTCCTCGCCGAGCTCCCGAGCGGCCGGTTTGATGTGCGGCGTCCCGGCCCGCGCCGCAGCCCGGCACGCCATCTGCGAGAGCTACCCGGTACCGATCCGATCCGACCCGAACCGAACGAGGAGATCCCGATGCCGATACTCAACCGTTGGACCTCTGGATTGCGCGACGCGCGCGACGAGGCGTCCAACCGTGCCGAACGCGTCCGCAGGGCGGCGGCGGGCGGCGACGCGCGTCGCAGCGCTTTCCTACCCACCGTGCTGGGTGCGCTGCTGGGCGCGCTGACCGCCTATCTGCTGGACCCCGATAAGGGCCGCGATCGCCGGGCACGGCTGCGCGAGACTCTCAACGGGCGGCTGGGTGACGTCCGGGACCGCATCGAGCAACGCCGCCGACGGAGCATCGACATGCTCGAGGGCAGGCTCGACCAGGTGCGCCAGCCCGGCGAAACGGGCGCGGTGCTGAACGATGCTTCCCTTGCCGCCAAGGTCGAGACCGAGCTGTTCGCAGATCAGTCGATCGCCAAGGGAAAGATCAACGTCAACGTCGAAGAGGGGGTCGTCGTGCTGCGCGGCGAGGTCGACACGGCCAAGCAGCGAACCGATCTGGTGCGCAGGGCACGTCGCATCCCAGGTGTCGCGGACGTGACCAGCCTGCTCCACCTCCCCGGCGAACCGGCGCCGCCCGAGCCGCCGCGCCACCATCCGGCGACCACCATCGCCGCGACTGAGGAGGTGCTTCCCTAGGTGGCCGGCTCCAGGTCGGCCGGTCGCAGCGCGCCGAGCAGCACGAAGTCCTGCGCCAGCCCGCGACGCCAGGCCTCGCCTGGCATCGCGGCACGCCCCTCGGGCTGCACGATGTCCAAAGCCACCGCGCCCTCGCCGCACGCCACCCGGGGCTGAGCCCCGGGCAGCAGCGCGCCGATGGGGACATCGGGGATGCCGGGCAGCGGCGTCGTGCGGCGGATGTGCAGGCGGCGACCGCCGAGCGTCGTCCACGCTCCGGGCCACGGCTG
>JALYXZ010000211.1 GCA_030946825.1 Chloroflexota bacterium
CGCCCGGACGTGGTCGCCGCCACCCCCGACGCGACCGCCTGGTTCGCGGAGGTGGCCGGCGGCGACGAGGCGCTCGCCCGGCGCGATCGCCAGCGATCGGAGCGGGACACGGCGATCACCAGGGTCGCGAACCTGCTCGCCAACGAGGACTTCCGCAGGCGGGCCCCGGCCGAGGTCGTGGCTCGCGAGGAGGCCCGGCTCGCCGACCTGCAGCATCGGCGACGGCAGCTCGCGCCGAACGACCAGCCCCAATCGGGCTATGGCGCACCCGCTCGAGGGGATCTATGAATCCTTCGCTCATCGAATCGAGGGATTGGCATGGTGTTCCTCAGGCGCGGCCGGCGAGCCGAAACGTCGGCCCCTCCTCCGCCGCAGGCCGTCCAGGAGGAGGTGACGGCGCAGCAGTTCGCGCTGAAGCTGACCTACCTGGCGAGAACCAGCGACGGGCTTCGGCTGCCGGCTGATTCCCGCCTCCTGGCGCTGCTGCCGGGGATCGTGGCCCCGTTGAGCCAGACGCCGGTCGAGGCGCTGCCCCCGCTGCCGGTCGAGCAGAGCGACGCGTCGCCGCGGATGGAGCGCTTCGAGGAGCTGCAGCGATGGGTGGCAGCACGTTCCACGGTGGGCGGCATCGGCCGTCACGCGCTGTTGGTGCTGGAGCTCACCGACGCCATCGACATGACCGTCGACTCGCTTGCCTGCGGCCTCCTGCACGGCGACACCGACACCAGCGGATATCCCGAGTACAACGCCATCGTTGGCGGCCTCGCCAGCCACTGGGATGAGCTGTCCGGCGAGCTGATCGTGCGCTCCGTCGTGGCGTGGGGTGGCAAGGGCGTGCGTGGTGACACGGAGCGCATCGGCCAACGGATCCTGTCCGCGCTCTACCAGCAGGTGTTGGCCACCGGTTACACGGTCGGGACCTCTGATGGCATGCGCCTGGCTGCCGGTTCCAGGCGCGGTGGCGGCCTGGCCTGCACGCATTGTGGCTTCGAGGCGGGGAGCACAGCCGCCTTCTACTGTCCGAAGTGCGGGATGCGGATGGCACGCGGCGCATGACGAGGTCAGTCGACCGTCGAGGGGGTACCTTCGCCGATGCCTCGCAGGCCGGAGTCCCATTGTCGTCAGGGTGGGTCTGGCGAACACTGGTGCGGTCCGCGACCGTAGAAGCACCAGAAGGAAGCAATGGACCGACCGACAGTCCTGCTGGCGTTCTTTCCCGATGTCTCCGGGTATCGGGAGGCCCTGGAACTCGCCGGCTTTGAAGTGCTCACCGACCCTTTGGAGGCCGTGCAGCGGATGGAAGCCGGGCGCGGCCTTGACCTCGCCGTGCTCGACACCGACGGCGCGGCCGAAGGCCTCGCGGCGACGTACTTGGCCCTGCACGCCAATCCGACGGTGCCGACGCTTCTGCTGTTCAGCGTCGACCCGCCGGTGTTCGAGGGCACTGCCGAAACGGCGGCGAGTGACGAGTACATCCTCAAGCCGGTGCCGCCCACGGCGCTCGTCTACCGTCTCCAGGCCTCACTGATCCGCACCGGCCACACGCTGCCCGGTGAGTCCGGGTCGTGGGCCGATGCAGACTCGCTCGCCCAGGCCCCCGTGGCCGGCGAGGGTCATGTGATCAGCGTCTTCGCTCCCAAGGGCGGGGTGGGGAAGACGACCATCTCGGTCAATGTCGCCGTCGCGCTCCGGGAGCAGACGCGATCGTCGGTGCTCCTCCTCGACGCCGACGTGGGTGTCGGCAATGTCACATCGGTCCTGCAGGTGCCGTATCGGATCGGGCTCGCGGACCTCGCGGACTCGCCGCCATCGGATTGGACCGATGCCGCGTTCGAGCACGTGGTCTGCACGCACCCCGAGAGCGGCCTCCGAGTGGTGACCTGGGGAAACGACCCGGGTGACTCGGAGCGGGTGAACGTCGATCTGCTGCTTGCCGCGCTCAAGTGGGCGCGTCGGCAGCACGCATACGTGGTGGTCGACAACCATCCGGGCTACGACGACCGCACCATGGCAATGCTCACCGTCGCATCCGAGATTCTGCTGGTCGTCACGCCCGAGGTCGGGCCACTCAAGAACAGCGCTCAGTTCGTCGAGCTCGCTCGGCAGGTCGGACTCGCCGACCACATCCGGGTGGTGGCCAATCGGGCCAACCATGGCGTCAAGGTTGCCCAGATGTCGGAGACGCTCGGCCTGCCGGTGCTTGCCACCGTGATCTCGAACGGGCCGAAGGCGGTGATGGCCGCCAATGAAGGCCGCCCGCTGATCACCAAGTTCCCCAGGGAGAAGATCAGCACCGACCTGCACAACGTGGCGCGGCTGATCACGCGGCAGACGGTGACGACGACCGGTCCGGCAGGGCGACGTTGGTGGCTGCCGTTCGCGTCCCGCACGTCCCAGGCCTGAGACCCCGCCCTACCTTCCCGCTCCAAGCGCATGCCGCTTCCTCCGGATGCAGTGCGCGCTGCAGTCGTTGCGCGGGCCGTCATCCACTGCCATCATGCGCCGGGCCGTTCCGATGCAACGCTTCTCGTCCTGTTGCCGCCGGCACCCACTGACCGATGAGATGCCGACCTACGATTACCGCTGCCGATCGTGCGGGCATACGATCGAAGTCATCCACTCCATGCTCGACAAGGGCCCCAGCTCCTGCGAGTCATGCGGTGGCGAGCTGAAGCGCGTCTTCTACCCGACCGGAATCATCTTCAAGGGAAGCGGCTTCTACAAGACCGATTCACGGCGAGCTGACCGACGGCCGTCGGGCGCCGACGGATCGTCCTCGGGATCGGCCGCCTCGAGCGGCGACGGATCTTCGGCGACGGCCGGTTCCGGCTCGAGCACCGGCGGCTCCGGGTCCGGCGCAAGCTCCGACGCAGGCTCAGGCGGCTCCGGTTCCGGCGGCTCAAGCTCCAAGGAGGGAGGGTCCGGCGCCAGCCCCGCCGAAGGGGGCGGCACCAGCCCATCGCCGCCGCCGCGCAAGGGTTCGTCGGGCTCCGAAGGCGACTAGAGAGCGACAGCGTGCCGCTCGGCGCCACGCGCTGATCAGGCCGAACGGGCCTGAGGTGTCCCGCAGCGACGGCAGAAGCGCGCCGACGCCGAAAGAGAGAGGCCGCAGCTGTCGCAGCTCTGGATGGCGACCGCACCGATGCCCTCGGCCACCTGGCGAGCGGACGCGTCCCAGATGCTCTCGGCTTCACCACCACGGCGGCGAGCATCTCGCTCGGACGGATGCGGACCCGCACCGGAGGAGCGGTAGGGGAGGCTCACCC
>JALYXZ010000214.1 GCA_030946825.1 Chloroflexota bacterium
GGCGACGGAGCCATGCGCTCGGTCGGGGCAGGCGGGATCGGCGGCTCCGAGGGTCCGCCGCCCAGCACTCGGGTCAGGCCGTCGCGCACCGCTTCCAGCGATATGCGGCCGCCGAGCAGCGGTACGCGCTTGACCTCGCGATGGATGGCCAGCTCGACGAGGTCCGCGTACTGCCCGTCGTTGGCCTCGATGCACACCACCTCGCGGTAGCGTGGAGCGATCTCGCGCAGCTCGTCCGCGAGGATCGGGTGGATGCGGATCGGCCTGAACAGCGCGAAGTCGGGAGCCAGGGGCGCTGCGACGCGCGAGACGATGCCGTAGCAGATCACCAGCGTCTCGGCGTCGACGTTCCAGCCGTGCTCGAACCGCGCGTAACGGGACGCGACATCCAGGTGGCGGCGCTTGGCGGCGTAGAACTGCCGCAGATACTCATCAGCATCGGCCGTCGCGGGCTCACCGGCGTTCGGCCCGTGCTCATACATCAACACCCCGGCGAAGAAGCGTGGGCTGCCCGCCGCGTGCTGGGCCAGGGCCGGCATGCTGCGCGGGACGACGTCGATGCCGGCTCCGATGTCGTCGAGGTCGACGACCTCGTTGAGGTGCGCGACGAAGGTGTCGGATAGGATCACCACCGGCGACAGGGATTCCTCCGCGGCATTGAAGGCGTCGACCGTCACTCGGAAGGCCTCTGCGACGCCGTTCGGGTAGAACGCCAGCGGTGTGTAGTCGCCGGTCGAGCCGAACCGGACCTGCATGATGTCGCCCTGCCCGGGCATGGTCGGCATCCCGGTCGCCGGGCCGACCCGCTGGACGTTCACGATCACGCACGGCACGCCGACCTTCTGGGCGTAGCCGATCGCCTCCTGCATGAGGGTGAACCCCGGACCCGAGGTGGCGGTGAAGGCCTTCGCCCCCGCCAGGCTGGCGCCGATGATCGCGTTGGCGCTCGCGATCTCGTCCTCGGCCTGGAGGAAGCCGAACTCGGGATGCTCGGCCGCGTAGCCGGAGGCGACGTTGAGGATCTCGGTCGACGGGCTGATCGGGTATCCCGCGTAGTAGCGTGCGCCGGCGGCCACCGCCCCGCGAAAGACCGCCTCGTTGCCCTGCGTCAGCTTGCGCATCGGTGAGCTAGCGCGGCTCGTCGGCCGCCGCGCTGTCCTTTCCGGCGGCGGTGCGGACCTCGTGCGCGGCCACCGCGGCGGGGATCATCTCGATCGCGAGGTCTGGGCAGTACCGCTCGCAGAGGCCGCACAGGATGCAGTCCTGCTCCTCGATGATCGCGTCGTTGCGCAGGACGAGGGTGTTCTTGGGACAGATATCGACGCAGATGTCGCAGCGCTTGCAGAAGACCGGGTTCCAGCTGATGTTCGTGTAATCGACCCATCGGACACCATCGTGGTGGTCGACGGACGTGCCGGAGCCGAAGCCGAGAGGCGAGGCGAGGCGCTCAGAAGCCATGGGCCGCTGATGATAGTCTGCCGCGCCGCTACCGGCCGACGGTCGCGTCCGTGCCACCAGCAATACCGATACCGAGCGCCGCGGCCGCCTCGACCACGGTCGGGTGGTCGAGGGTCAGGACCTCCGGGTCACCGGTTGGCCGGCAGCGATCGAGGGCGCGCTCGGCGTAGACCACGCCGTTCGGCCAGGATGCCTCGAGCGCCGACCACCACAGGAACCCGTCACTCCCCTCGTCGAAGAGTCGCTCGCCGATTCTCCTGGTCCGCGTCCGGTCCGACGTGGCGACATGACTGGGGCGCATCGCGCGGGACAGCAGCTGGGTAGGATCGTCGAGGTCGACGAGGCGGGTTCCATCGGCCAGCTCGAGCCGGGCGAGCGCGAGACGGGAGCCGTCCGCGCGGCGGAGGGCCGCGTCGGTCAGCTCGCGTCCACGAAACGCCTGGATCTGTTCGGCCACCGCCGAGACCGCGAGCAGCGAGAAATAGAAGGCGCCGTATCGATCCCGAGCGTCGAACCGCCCGAAGCCCTGCCGGTCCCGAGGAACGTGGAGGACGCCGCCGGGCTCGTGGACACCCGCGCCTCGACGCCG
Organism: Chloroflexota bacterium; assembly: GCA_030946825.1. Classification (GTDB taxonomy): domain Bacteria; phylum Chloroflexota; class Limnocylindria; order QHBO01; family QHBO01; genus QHBO01. The sequence goes on from JALYXZ010000214.1 coordinate 2,048, forward strand.
CGGGAACGTGTGGAAGATCTCCACCCCCGATCGAGCGCCCTCAGGAATAGCTGCCGGCCGCGGCCTGTTCGATGGCCGCTGCCACCTCGAGCGCGCGGCCCTCGCGCAGCAGGTCGATCGGGCGCCGATTGTCGAGGTGGGCGTTGAAGCCCCGCAGCCACTCCATGGCCGCGTCCCGTTCGTAGACGTCGAGCAGGCGCGAGAGCACGAACTCGAGGCCGGCGATCCGCGAGCGGTTGCGTGGGTCCGGCTGTCCCCCGCTCAGCCAGCGCGAGACCCTGGACCGGTGGACGTGCAGGAGCTCAGCGATCGCGGACTGGCTACCGACGTCGTCGGTCAGCGCGCGCAGCCGCGCGGTGACGGTTACCGGCATCCTCGAGTCACTCCGGAGTTCGCAACTGTTCGCAACCGATATTGGTGCGCCAAGCGTAGGGGCCGGCGGTCGCCGCGTCAATGAGCTGGGCTGGGATGGTGCGTCAGGTGGCGCCTAGGCGGCGCGGTCGTCGGCCATCCTCGAGTCTGCTGGCCGCGCGTCGTCGTGGGCACCGCGCGGCCGCCCGCTGACCATGGCCACGACTGCGGCGATGATCACCGCCGACGCGATCAGGGTGCGCAGCGTGATCGGCTCGTTGAGCACCAGCGCCCCGAGCGCAACCGCAACGATCGGGTTGACATACGCGTAGGTGGCGACCGTCGAGGTGGGAACGTTGGCGAGCAGCCAGGCGAACGCGCTGAAGGCAAGGATCGAGCCGAACACGATGAGATAGGCGAGGGCCGCCAGCGAATCGGCGCCAAAGGTCGCCGGGTTGGCGTGCGCGAGCTCACCGGTCAGCATGCCCGCCCCGAACAGGACTGCCCCGCCGCACACCATCTCGATCGCGGAGCCGACGAAGTGGCTGCGCGGCATCACCGCTCCTCGGGCGTAGATGGAGCCGGCCGCCCAGCACATCGGCGCGAATGCGGCGAGGCCGATGCCCAGCGGATCGAGGCCGGCGATGCCCTTGACCGGCGCGATCAGGATCGCCACGCCCACGATGCCGGCCACCAGGCCGCCCAGCGCAAGCAGGCTCGGCCGGCGACCGGTGACGACGCCGTCCATGACGGCGATCCAGATCGGCATGGTGGCGACCATGATCGCGGCGATGCCGGAGGGGATGCGCTGCTCGGAGAGGACCACGAAGCCGTTCCCGCCCATCAGCAGCAAAGTGCCGATGATCAGCGCGGAGCGCCAATGCCGGCGAGTGATCGGCTCCAGCTGAGCGGCCGCACCTTGCCGCCTGGCGCGCACTCGGCCCCGCAGCCACAGGAACCCGAGCAGCAGGCCGCCGGCCACCACATACCGGACGCCCGCGGCCAGGAGCGGAGGGAGCGAGCGGATCATGACCGCGATCCCGAGGTAGGTCGAGCCCCACACCACGTAGACCGTCCCGAGCGCAAAGATGACGGCCGCCGTCGGAGGTGCAGTCCGGCGAATCATCGGCAGATTGTAACCGGTTTGAGCCTCATGAGCGGTGTCGCCACGCTTGCTCGCTCCGCCGACGACATCGAGGACGACGGCCGGGACTCGGATGGCGAGTGACGCTACCATCGGTCTTCCCAAACGAACGGAGTACCGATGTCCCCGACCACCCCCGCGCCGCCGAGCGGTCAGCTCGACACCTCACGGCAGTACGCCGCCCGATTCCAGACCTCGAAAGGGTCCTTCAAGGTTGAGCTCTTTGGCGCGGATGCGCCGCTGACGGTCGAGAACTTCGTCAACCTCGCGCGCGCCGGCTTTTACGATGGCACCACCTTCCATCGCGTGATCCCCGGCTTCATGGCCCAGGGCGGCGATCCGACCGGCACCGGGCGCGGCGGGCCCGGATACCAGTTTCCCGACGAGTTCAGCCCGCACCGCCGCCACGATGCTGCCGGGATCCTCTCGATGGCGAATGCCGGACCCGGGACCAACGGCAGCCAGTTCTTCATCACCTTTGGCCCGACGCCACATCTCGACGACCGCCACACCGTCTTCGGGCGCGTTACGGAGGGGATGGACGTGGTCCGCTCAATCCAGGAGCGCGACCCGTCTCGCGACCGCGCCCCGGGCGACCGAATCGAGACCATCTCCATCGAGGAAGGCTAGTCGCGCGCACCGCCCGCGCATCGGGGTCGAGCCCCGATCAGGCTGCCGTGTACAGAAGCTCGAAGGTCGCCACCGGGTCTGGCGCGAACGCGAGCCGGGTGTCACACCGGGTGCACACGACCTCATCGGCACCCTCGTCGACGGAGAAGCGCGCCTCGTCCTCGCACCATGGGCAGGTCAACATCAGTTCCATGCCGCGGATGCTGCGGTGGCCACGCGACACCTCGCGTGTCGCGATCGAGGCGGGTCGGAATCCCGCCGCCATCCTTTGCCCATCCGGCCGGACCGCCTCAGCACTTGCGCGCTTGCGCAACCAGTGAGATACTCTCCCTGCACGATGAACACCGCTCACCCAGCTACCGAGGCCGCGCGCGAACGAAGCGCCGCCGTGGCGCGGGCGCTCGCCGACCCTAAGCGGCTCTGCGTGCTGGAACAGCTCGCCGATGGCGAGCGATCCGTCGGGGAGCTGTCCCACGATGTCGGCTGCCAGGTTCCGAACATGAGCCAGCACCTCGCCGTGCTGCGCAGCGCAGGGATCGTGGCCAGCCGTCGCGATGGGAGCACCGTCTACTACCGTCTCGCGGACCCGAGCGTTCTCGAGATCTACCGCCTCATTCAGCGCGTCTCGCGCTGACGCAACGAAAGGACCGATTCAGACCGATGTCGAACGTACGTGAAGTGACCGATGCCACCTTCGAGCAGCTCGTCCTGCAGAGCGAGAAGCCGGTGGTCGTCGATTTCTGGGCCTCCTGGTGCGGCCCCTGTCGGCTGGTCGCCCCCGAAGTCGAGAAGCTGGCGGAGAAGTACGGGGACCAGGTCGCCGTCCTGAAGCTGGACGTGGACGCCAATCCCCACACCGCAGCACACTACGGGATCATGAGCATCCCCACCGTGGCGCTCTTCCGCCCCGGACAGCCGCCGCGGGCCTCCGTCGGTTTCCGACCAATGGAGCAGCTGGAGGCCGCCTTCGGGCTGCAGGCGGCCGACAGCGCCGCCTGACCGGCAACTGCCTGTTTCACACAGGCGCCCCCTCGCATTTAGCGGAGGGCGTGTGCCTTCCGGCTTCAGCGCTTCCGCTCAGCGGGCGGCGTCGTCGGCCTGCATGACGCCGAACAGCGTTCCCTCCGAATCGGTGCAGTAGGCCAGCCAGCCGACGCCGGGCACCGGCCGCTTCTCACGGGCCAGCGTGCCACCGGCGTCGAGCACCTTTCGGACGCTGTCGTCCACCGAGTCGACGCCGATGGTGTGGATCACGCCTTCGCTCGGTGTCATTCGGCGGCTGATGCCCCCGTCGATGCCGGGCTCGTCCCTGCCGGTGCTGACCAGCCAGTACTCGTTCGGACCGTCCCACTTCTCGATCTCCCAGCCGAAGACGTCCGCGTAGAAGCGGACGCAGCGCTCGGGATCGTCCGCCGGAAGCTCGAAATGGATGGGGCGTGGCATTGGCGTGTCCTCCGAGGCTCGATTGCGGTCGCATGGCAAACCGCCACGGCAACGGCAGGCCGCGGCGTGCTTCCGCTACCCTGACGGTACCTTGCATCGATCCATCTGGGCGGTCCTGGTCGGGACCTTCAGCCTTCGCTTCAGCACGGGCTTGACCGGCACGCTGCTGTCCACGTATCTCGCCAAGCTCCACGAGCACGGCGGCCCGCGCATCACCGGCTTCGAGGTGGGGGCGCTAAGCGCTCTCTACTTCCTGTCGGAGCTGGCCCTCTCCCCGATCTTCGGCGTGCTCTCGGATCGGCTGGGTACGCACCGGGTCATGCAATGGGGTCCCGTCTTCGGCGCGATCGCGGTGGTCATGACGGCGGTCACCACCCACTCGGTGATGCTGGCCCTGCTCGGCACGCTGGGCGTCCTCGTCTGGCTGGGCGTGACCCGCTTCCTGGAGGGCGCGGCGGCCGGCGCAAGCATCCCCTCGATCCTCGGCTACATCGCCGCCGCGACCGCCACCGACGAGGCGCTCCGCGGCCGCGCGGTGGCACGCTTCGAGGCGGCCACCCTCGCCGGCCTCGGGGTCGGGATCGTGGCCGCTCCGGCGCTCTTCGCCCTGATCGGCCCCGCTGCCTTCCTGCTCAACGCCCTGATCTACGCTGCCTCGTTCGCCATCTACCGATACGGAGTTGAGGAGGTTCGAGAGCCTGCCAGCGGCGACGCGGCCACCGAGGAGACGCGCCGGCGCTTCGATCCGACCGCCTACTGGGCGCTGATGCGCAGCAGCGCTGTCTGGCTGCTGGCTCCGACCTGGATCGCGCTCAACGCGGTGATCGGGTCCTGGACCAGCCAGTCCGTGTTCCAGCTCGTGCGGGAGCCGACCGGCCGCTTCCCCAACCAGCTGCTGAGCGGCGGCATCGCACCCGGCGCAATCTCGGCCGGCGCGGCGGTGGGCCTGGTGATCTTCTTCGCAGGCCTCGTCTTCTGGGGTAACCGGTTCAAGCGCTACCGGCGGACCACGATCATCGGCATCGGGGTCGCCGGTGGAGTACTGATGGTCGGCGCCGCGGCGGGGCTGAATCACTCGCAGGGCGTGCCGCTGCCGCTGCTGGCGCTGCTGCTGGCCGCCCAGGTCGCGGGCCTCTTCGTGCTGGCCGGCGCCACGCCGGCCGCGCTCGGTCTCCTCGCCGACATGACAGAGGCGCACCCCCGCGACCGTGGCGCGATGATGGGCCTCTACTCGGTCTTCCTGGGCATCGGCCAGATCGTGGGCAGCCTGGCGGGCGGCATCGGTGCCGACCTCGGCGCCTTCGACGGGCTCCTGGTCGTCAGCCTGGTGCTGCTGGTGGTCGCGCTGGTGCCGCTCGGGCGGCTGCGCACCAGCGAGCACATCGTCGATGCGCACGCCGAGGCGGGCCGGGACCGATCCCGGCGGGCGGCCGTCGCACAGCCCCCCGACGACGCCTGACCGCTATCCTTCCCTGACCGATGCGGCTCTCACGGCTCTTCTTTGCCACCCTGCGCGATGTGCCGGCCGAGATCGAGATGCCGTCTGCCCGCCTTCTGCTGCGGGCCGGGTACGTGCGTCAGCTCGGAGCGGGCATCTACACGCTGCTGCCGCTCGGCTTCCGCGCCAGCCGGCGCGTGGAGCAGGTGATCCGCGAAGAGATCGAGGCCATCGGCGGCCAGGAGATGGAGATGCCGGTGGTTCACCCCGCGGACCTGTGGCGTGAGAGCGGCCGCTACGAGCGCATCGGGCCGGAGATGGTGCGCTTCAAGGACCGCACCGGCAGGGACATGGTGCTGGCGATGACCCACGAGGAAGTGGTCACCGACCTGCTGCGCAGCATGGTCCACAGCTACCGCCAGCTGCCGATGATCGTCTACCACTTCCAGACCAAGTTCCGCGACGAGCCTCGATCGCGCGGGGGACTGATCCGCGTTCGCGAGTTCGTAATGAAGGACTCCTACTCCTGCGATCTCGACGCGGCGGGACTCGAGCACAGCTACCGCCTGCACTACGACGCATACACCCGGATCTTCCAGCGCCTGGGGCTCGACGCGGTCCCGGTCGCCAGCGACGTGGGAATGATGGGCGGTAGCCAGGCGCACGAGTTCATGGTCCTCAACCGGTTCGGGGAGGACACCCTGGTCCTGTGCGACGCCTGCGGCTACGCCGCCAACCAGCAGGTCGGCACCGTCGGCAAGCCGGCCCCACCCGCCGAGGAGCCAGCTCCCGTCGAGGAGGTCGCGACGCCGGGCGCAACGACCATTGCGGCGCTCAGCGCGCAGCTCGGCGTCCGTGCCGAGCGGACCGCCAAGGCGACCTTCTTCGTCACCGGCGACGGACGGCTGGTGACAGCCATCGTGCGCGGCGACTTCGAGGTCGAGGAGACCAAGCTGGTGAACGCGGTCAAGGCGGTGGGCGGCCTGCGACCGGCGCATGCGGAGGAGATCCGAGCGGCCGGTATGGAGCCTGGCTACGGCTCCCCGGTGGCGGCCGGCAAGACGCTGGTCGTGGTGGACGACCTCGTCACGCGGTCGCCGAACCTGGTGGCAGGCGCCAACCGCCCCGGCCATCACCTGCGCAACGTGAACGTTGGACGCGACTTCAGCCCGGACCTGGTCGCCGACATCGTCAGCGCCCGCGAGGGCGACGCCTGCCCACGCTGCGGCGCTGCGGTGCGGCTCGCCAACGGCATCGAGGTGGGCAACATCTTCAAGCTGGAGACCGACTTCACCGAACCGATGGCTGCCACTTACCTCGCCGATAACGGCACGCAGCGGCCGATCGTGATGGGCAGCTACGGCATCGGGCTCGGTCGAGCGCTCGCCTGCGTGGTCGAGGAGCACCATGACGAGAAGGGGATCGTCTGGCCCGAGGAGGTGGCGCCTTACCCGGCGCACATCGTCTCAATCGGGGCGGCGCGTGACCCCGCGGTGGGTGCCGCCGCCGAGGCGCTCTACGGCCGGCTTGCCGATTCCGGCGTGGAGGTGCTGTACGACGACCGCGACGAGTCCCCCGGGGTGAAGCTGACCGATGCGGAGCTGCTCGGCATGCCGCGGATCGTGACCTTCAGCCCACGCTCGCTGGCCGCCGGCGGCGCCGAGGTGACGCTGCGAGCCACCGGCGAGCGCTCGGTGCGTCCCGTCGCGGAGGTCGAGGCCGAGCTGCTGGCGCGCTGAGCGGGAGCCTCGCCCGGGCCGCCCGAGGCAGCACGGTACTGCCGTGGCGCCGGCGAGGGTCGCGGCAGCCGGACGGTGCGGCCGCCGATTTCGCTCAGCGACCGCGAGACCGTGCGGAACTAGCTCCGGAACCGACCTCGGCCAAAGTAGCCGAGCAGGGCCAGAACGATGATCACGATGATGATGATCCAGAGCAGGCTCATGAGTCCTCCTTGGGTTGACCGGTGGGACGCGTGTATGGGCGTCCGCATGCCAGACCTTTACCGGTTAGCAAGTTGAACGCCAAGGCCGCGCTGCGGTTGGACGCCGGCTGCCGACCGCACCCAGGGCTTCCGGTCTCCGGCGCCTTATTGAACCGTGATCGCACCCGCATCCCGTCGTGTCCCGGTCGGCGCGCCGCGTTGCCGCGCCGACCGGCATGTGGCTAGTGGGTCGCGGCGACGAGCTCTCGCTCCTGGGGCGCCTGGTAATCGACATCGGTCAGGTCGCCCGCCAGGTAGGCGTCGTAGGCCGCCATGTCGAAGTAGCCGTGACCGGAGAGGTTGAAGAGGATCACCTTCTCCTCCCCCGCCTCGCGAGCCGCGAG
>JALYXZ010000167.1 GCA_030946825.1 Chloroflexota bacterium
TCCCCAAGGGCAACGATGTCGCGGCGCTGCTCGCCACGCTCGCCACCTTCGGCGCCGGCTTCGCGGTCCGACCCTTTGGTGCGGTGGTCTTCGGGCGCATCGGTGACCTGGTCGGGCGCAAGTTCACCTTCCTGCTGACCATCTCGCTGATGGGCGGCTCGACCGCGCTGGTCGGTCTACTGCCGACGTACGCGACGATCGGCATCCTGGCACCCATCCTCCTGGTCCTCATCCGGCTGCTCCAGGGCCTGGCGCTGGGCGGCGAGTACGGCGGCGCCGCGATCTACGTCGCCGAGCATTCGCCCGATGCCCGGCGCGGCTTCTTCACGAGCTTCATCCAGACCACCGCCACCATGGGCCTGCTGCTCGCACTGGCGGTCATCGGCATCACCCGGCTGATCATTCCCACCGCGCAGTTCGAGCAGTGGGGCTGGCGGATCCCGTTCCTGCTGTCGATCATCCTGGTTGCCATCGCGCTCTACATTCGACTCAAGCTCCAGGAGACCCCCCTCTTCCGCCGGTTGAAGGAAGCGGGCAACTCCTCGACCCAGCCGCTTCGCGACAGCCTCGGCAGCGGCAAGAACTGGCGCCTCATCGGGCTGGCGCTGTTCGGCATGACGGCGGGCCAGGCCGTGGTCTGGTACCAGGGCCAGTTCCAGGCCCTCTTCTTCCTGCAGACGACCGAGGGCCTCAAGTTCCTGGATACCTACCTGATCGTGGGTACCGCCATCGTGCTGGGCACACCATTCTTCATCTTCTTTGGCTGGCTGTCGGACCGCATCGGCCGCAAGCCGGTGATCCTGTCGGGGATGGCCCTGGCGGCCATCACCTACTTCCCGATCTACAACCTGATGGACGGCTTCTCCCACGCGGTCAAGGGCGCCGATGGCAAGGTCGTGGTCGGCGGCGCGCACCCCGACATCCTGCCGCTGATCCTGCTGGTCTTCATCCAGATCGTGTACGTGACCATGGTCTACGGCCCGATCGCCGCGTTCCTGGTCGAGTACTTCCCGGCGAAGATCCGATACACCTCACTGTCGGTGCCCTACCACCTGGGGAACGGCTGGTTTGGAGGCTTCCTGCCGCTGATCGCCGCAGCGCTGGCGGCCGCCACCGGCAACAAGTACGCGGGCCTGATCTACCCGATCACGGTCGCGGTCATCTCGATCATCATCGGTGGGCTCTTCATCCGCGAGACGTTCCGCAACCGGATCTGGGACGAGGTCGGGGGCGAGCAGGAAGGACCGATGCCGGAAGGAACCGTCACGCCGGCCTGAGAGGCCGGCCCGATCCCGCCGGATCCAGTCCCGTGGGGAGCGCTTAGGGCCGCGTGGTGCTGTTCGATGTCCGGACAGGACTCAAACGCAGATCGCCGCGCGGCGGCCGTAGCTCCTCGAGGATGGCCAGGAAGGCCGCGGCGGCAGCGCTCGGCTCACCGGCGTCCCGGCGCCGTGCGGCGACGATCTGGCGCTCGACCGGCGGCAGGTCCCTGATCTCGACCGGCACCAGGCGACCCGTGCCGATCTCGATCTGCACGGAGGTGGCCGGCAGCAGGGCGATGCCGATGCGCTGCTCGACCATCCGCTTGGCTGCATCGATGTTGTCGACCTCGATCGTGCCGCGCGGCCGGATGCCGGCCTGCCGCACCAGCGCGGAGGTCAGCTCGTGATATGAGCTGGTGCGGTCGAAGAGGATGAGGTGCTCGGTGCCGAGCTGCGCCATGTGCACCGTGCCTGCCGAAGCGAATGGGTGACCGCGGTGCACGACCAGCACCAATCGGTCCTCGTAGATGAGCACCGACGTGATTTCCGGATGACCGATGGGCCGCATCAGGCCCAGCTCCACGTCCTCGCGGAGCACCATCTGCAGCACCTCCTCCGAGTGGCCGGCCCGGACCGCCAGCTGCACCAGGGGGTGGCTCTCCTGGAACCGATGCAGGACCGCCGGCAGCACGTAGGTACTTACCGCCGGCGCCGCCCCGATCGCCAGCCGCCCGGCAGACCCGGTGGCCATCTCGCCGACCGTCGCGCGCCCAGCCGCGAGTGCTCCCAGAACACGCTCCGCGTACGGCAGGAAGGCTCGTCCGGTCTCGGTCAGGCGGCTCCCGCTCCGGCCTCGCACGAAGAGCCGGCTGCCCAGCGCGCGCTCGAGCCCCTGGATCCGCGACGTCAGCGCCGGCTGCGTGACGTACAGCCGCTCGGCTGCGCCACCGATGCTGCCGCAACGGGCGACCTCGACGAACGCTTCGAGCTGGGGAAGGGCCAAGCCGGAGGTGGCCATAAGCTGCCTCTATGTCTGGCATCGTTAGAATCGCTTTGACTTATCTTACACGGCCCGGCAAGCTAGCGGGCATGTTGTACGAGACCTCTCGCGTGACCTCCGGGCCGTCGCGATCTTTCATCCCGTCGCGAGATCTGCGCGCCGCCGCGGAGCGACGCGGCTTCCGGCGTCCGGCGGCTGACGAGCGTCCGCAGCTGACGGTTGCCGACCTGGCGGAATGCGGCTGCCCCGAGTGGTGCCATCGCGACCACGAGAACGAGTAGCCGACCATGACGTCGCAGAACGCGCCGACAGATGGCCGTCAGCCCGAGCTCGCTGAGTCGCCCCTGCTGCCGCCGGGCTTCAGCGTGCCGGTGTCGCGCTGGGAGAAGCCGTCCAGCCGCATGCGCCACCTGCTCGACACCGAGCCGTACCTGTTCGGGCCGGGTGTATACGATCCGATGGGTGCTCAACTGGCGATGTACCACGGCTACAAAGCGATCTACTTCAGCGGGTACAGCTTCGCCATCGGTCACCTGGGCACCACCGACATGGACCTCTACTCCGGGCCCGAGATCGCGGACGCGGCGCGCCGAACGGTCAGCGCCCTCCGCAAGTTCCAGCTCACGCAGGCGGTCGGCGATCCCGAGAAGGGCGTCCCGCCGCGACACCTCGAGATCCCGCCGGTGGTGGTCGACATGGACGGCGGCTACGGCAACATCTTCAACGTCCAGCGCACGACCGAGCTGTACGTCGGGGCCGGCGTGGCGGCTGCGCACATCGAGGACCAGGTGCTTCCCAAGCGCTGCGGGCACATCGGCGGCAAGGCGCTGATCGCCGCTTCCGAGATGGTCGGCAAGCTGCGCATGGCGCGCGCCGTGGCGGACGACCTGGGTGATCGCGACTTCGTGGTCATCGCCCGCACCGATGGGCTCTCCGCCGTGGACGCCCCGGAGCCGGCACGCGGCCTCGACCTGGCCATCGAGCGTGCGCTGCGCTACCTCGACACCGGGATCCCCGACCTGGTGTGGTGCGAGTTCCCGACCTCGGACCGCGCCCCCGTCGAGGAGTTCTCGCGCCAGGTGCGCGACCGGTTCCCCGATGCGCGCTTTGCCTTCAACTGGTCCAGCTCCTTCAAGTGGTACCGAGATCCGGCGCCGATGACCTTCGCCGAGCTCGGCGAGCTGGGATTCCGCTTCATCTTCATCACGCTGGGCGCGCAGCACGCGACCGGCTACGGACTGACCCAGCTGCTCGCCGAGATGCGCGATGGCCAGCAAGACGGATACATCGCGCTCCAGCGCCGCGAGTGGGAGGGCGAGCTCGAGGTCCCGACCAGGTCGCACCACCTGTTCAGCGGCGTCCCGTACCACCACCTGGTCGGAAAGGAGTACGACGCGGCGCGACTTGGCACCGAGTTCGCGGAGGCGCTTTCCCAGGACCTCGTGGTCTAGACGCTCGGCGCCACCGGCTGACAGGCGCCACCGGCCTACAATCTGCGGCATGCAGCAGGTTATCGGTCGCCGCCTCATCGACATCGACGTCGGTTGAGTCACTGAGCTCATCGCCCGGCATACCGGGCTGATGATCGATATCGGTACGGGGGACGGTCGTGCGGTGCTGCGCGCCGCGCGAAACGCGCCGGACCGCTTCGTCATCGGCGTCGATCCGAACGCGCGGGCCATGGCGGTCGCTTCCAGGCGGGCAGCGCGCGGTGGCGTGTTGAACGCCCTCTTCTTGGCGGCCAGCCTCGAGTCGCTGCCACCGGAGCTCGCCGGTCGTGCGGGACTGGTGCGCGTGAACCTTCCGTGGGGATTACTCCTGCGGGGGCTGGTCGCCGGCGATCCGGCGACGCACGCTGCCCTGTCGAGCCTGGTTGCGCCCGGGGGCCGCCTGGAGCTCCTCGTCTCGCTGACGCAGCGGGACCGTCCGGCGGGCATGGCGTTGATAGGCCGCTCCGAACGCGCGACCCTCTCGCGGGCGGCGATGCGCGGCATTCTCCGGCGCTTCCAGGGCTTCAGTGTCGAGGAGATGCGGCCGGCCACCGCGGCCGATGTGGTGGCGAGCGGATCGAGCTGGGCCAAGCGGCTGGGGATCCCCGGTCGGCGCGAAGCCTGGATCGGCCGGCTGCGGCGCGGCTTCCCGAGCGAGGGCCGCATCGGCGCCGCCATTGAGTCATGTCGGGACATCGAATGACACGCAGGCGGTCGGCCCAGCGTCATGGCTTGCGAGTGAGTCCTGGGAGATGGAATCCGGCGCACGATTAGGGCCGCCGCAGAGTCCGGCAGCTCGG
>JALYXZ010000220.1 GCA_030946825.1 Chloroflexota bacterium
GTCCCGATGGCCCCGCAGGCCGCAACGAGTGCACCCACCAGGAAGGCGGCTGGGATGTTGGCGGCGTCCGCCACGAAGCCGAGCAGCACCGGGCCACCGCCGAAAGCGAGGTCCAGGAAGATGCTCAGCGTCCCGAGCGCCGCGCCGCGCTCCGATGGCTGGACCCGCGCCACGATCGCGGTGAAGAACGCCGGCGTGACGAAGGCGACGCCCACGCCCATGATCGCGGCGCCGGCGACCAGCCCGGCGACCGTCGTCAGGGTCCCCACCACGACCATGCCGGCCGCGGTGACCGCGAGCGCCACTGCCGCCAGGGGATACGGTGGAACTCGGTCAGGGAGCCTGGCGAAGACGATCCGGCAGCCGACCACCACCAGGCCGAACACCAGCAGCACCGGTCCCGAGCCGCCCATGTCGAGGTCGTCGCGCCCGTAGATGGCGACGAAGGCTAGGAAGCCGGCCATGGCGGCGACGCCGGTGAACAGCCCCAGCGAGGGCCCGAGCACGCCGCGATGGATGAGCGCCGTCGGACGGGACTCCATCGGCCGCTGCAGCCCGGTCTCCGGGATGGTCAGGGCTAGGACTGCCGCTGCAGCCGCCAGCGCCGCCGCGCCGATCCACACCATCGTGAAGCCACCGATCGCCAGCAGCAGTTCGCCCGTCGACGGACCGAACGCGAGGCCCAAGTAGAGGGCCAGCGAGTTGAAGCTCAGCGCCTCGCCCGCGCGGTTCGGCGGTGCGAGGTCGGCCAAGATGGCGAAGCCGGCCACGAAGAAGATTGCCTCAGCGACGCCGAGCACCAGCCGGAGGCCGATGAGGACTGCCAAATCGGCGGTGAGCGCATGCGCCGCGATCGCAAGCGCCGCAAGCAGGGCGCCGGCGGTGAACATCGGCCGCCGCCCGCGCCGATCGGCCAGGCGGCCGGTCCATGGCCGCATGATGAGCGCCGTCACGCTGAACGCGCCGATCGTGACGCCTACGCCGACCGCATCGGCCCCCAGCGGCCCTCGCGCAAAAAGCGGCGTGATCTGGATCAGGATGCCGGCGGCGGTGAAGTAGGCGAGGTCCGCCGCGGCGAGCGCGATGAATGCCGGCGTGAACAGCCGGTCCTCCCCGGTCGCGGTGCTGCTCGTCGGCAGGCTCATTGTGCCTCCAGCCTACGACTTGCGTTGCCAGCTCCCGCTTAGACGGCCGCCGTGACCGTCAACCTCCTCTTGCCGCGGGCGTATGCTCCCCGATGATGACCCGGGACGACCTGCGGCTGACCCGTCGACGCTTTCTGAAGCTCGCCGGGTGGGGTGCGGTTGCCGCCGCGCTGGCGGCCTGCGGCCTGGGACGCGCTTCGACCTCGCAGATCGCGTCCCGCTCGGCGCTGCCGCTGCCGCCGTCGGAGGGCCCGGTCAGCCTGACTCCCAGTCCCAGCGCGTCGCCTTCGGCGGCTGCGGGGCTGACGCTGCGGCAGCAGATCGGTCGCATGCTGCTCGTCGGCTTCCGCGGCACCACGCCGTCGGAGGCAGCCACCACGCTGGCCGACATCCGCGACCGGGAGCTCGGCGGCGTGGTGCTGTTCGACTTCGACACGCCCACCGGTTCGCCGGTGCGCAACATCGTCTCGCCCAAGCAGGTCAGCGACCTGGTCGCCGCACTTCGGAACGCGGCGCCCGGCCGGACACTGATCGTTGCTGTCGACGAGGAGGGCGGCCGGGTGGCGCGCCTCGACCCGCGCCACGGCTTCCCACCCACGCTGTCCGCTGCGGCGCTCGGCGCGCGCAACGATCCGGCCTTCACGCGGCGCTACGCACGCCAGCTGGCGACGACTTTGCGCACCGCGGGCATCGGCCTCAACCTCGCGCCGGTGGTGGACCTCAACCTCAACCCGTCGAACCCGATCATCGGCGCCCTCGACCGCAGCTTCGGCGCCGACCCGCGGCTGGTGGCTGCGCAGGCGGAGGCGTTCGTCGCCGGGCATCGGGATGTGGGGATCCGGACCGCCCTCAAGCACTTTCCCGGGCATGGCAGCGCCGCCGGCGACACCCACCTTGGGGTGGTCGACGTGACCAACGTGTGGAAGCCGATCGAGCTCGAGCCCTTTCGGCGCCTGATCGGAGACGGACTGACCGATGCCGTCCTGACCGCGCACGTGTTCAATGCCACGCTCGATCCCCGGCACCCGGCCACCCTTTCGCGACCGATCGTGACCGGGATCCTGCGGAGGCAGCTCGGCTGGGACGGGGTCGTGATCAGCGACGACCTGCAGATGGGCGCCATCCGCGCCCAGTACGGGTACGCGGAGGCCGTGGCGCTGGCGATCGAGGCCGGCATCGACCTGCTCACCATCGCCAACCAGCAGCTCTACGAGGAGGGCATCGTGCTGCGTACGATCGACCTCATCGAGGGATTCGTGCGGAGCGGGCGAATCAGCCCGACGCGCATCGCGGACAGTGTGACCCGACTGGACCGATTCAACGCGGTCCGCGCCTGAGCGACCGGGTCACCCATCGGTCCTAGCGGAGATAGTCGCCGGGGCCGAGTTCCTCAGGGACCGTGGCCAGCAGCTCGTCGACCGAATCCTCGAACGGGGCCAATGCCATCCAGAGCGCCTCGAACGCGGTCATCCCCCAGCCGAGGGTCGGACCGTCGGGCGTGTCGGCCGACGCCAGCCAGCGACGATTGAGCCTGCGCAGGCGAACGTCGACGCTGAAGGCGGGGCAGTGGAGTCGCAGATGTCGCACCAATGAGACCTGTGTCGCGGATTAGTACCCAGACAGTACGTCGGTACCATGCCGCTTGGGAAGGCGGCGAGGCGACGATCCGTTGCCGGGCGACACCGGACGAGCCCTTCCCGTGGACCCGCTCGGGCGCTACGATGCGCAGACTTCCGCCTGAGGATCGCCCCGTGCAGCTCGAGCAGACCCTCGCATCCGTCCCGTTGCTGTCCAGCCTGGACCGGCGGACCCTGAAGCGCCTCGCGGAGCAGGGCAAGCAACGCTCCTACGCGAGTGGCGAGGTGATCATTCGCGAGGGGTCACCTGCGTCGGCCCTGTACATCATCGTCAAAGGTCGGGTGAAGGTCGAGCGTGCCGATGCCACGGGGGGCCCGGTGGGTGAGCTGGCGGCGGGGGACTTCTTCGGCGAGCTCGCGCTGATCGAGGAGCACCCGCGGAGCGCGACGGTGACCGCCGTCGACGACACGGATTGCGTCCTCTTCGTGGCCTGGGAGTTCACCGCCCTCCTCAAGGAGCATCC
>JALYXZ010000013.1 GCA_030946825.1 Chloroflexota bacterium
ACCCCCAAGGGCAAGGAGATCCTCGCCGGGGAGAGCGATTACGCGCGGCCCGGCTCGGGCTTCATGCCCGGCTGGAGTGACGTCCAGAAGGCGTTCCAGGACGCCTTCACCAACCAGCTGCAGAAGAAGAGCTTCGACGCCGGGCCGGTGGTCGAGGCAACCACCAAGGCGGTGGACAAGGCACTCAGCAGCGGCTGACAGCAGCGGCTGAGACACAGAGGCAACGGTCCGTGGTCGTCGACGGCGGGGCACCGCTCGTCGCCGGCCACGGCGTGATCGGCTGACCACCCGGCGGGGAGAGGAGCGCGATGGCAGCTTCCGGTCTGGCGCAACCGCGACGCGGCCCGACCCGCGCGCGGTCCGAGGCGATTGCCGGCTACCTCTTCATCGCGGTGCCGATGATCCTGTTCCTGGTCCTGAACATCGGCTCGATCTTCTACGCCCTGTTCATCAGCCTCTGGAGATGGAACCTGCGGACCGGCCCGGTGAACTTCCTGGGCATCAAGAACTACGAGAACGCGCTCTCCGACCCGATCTTCCAGAAGGCGGTCACCAACTCGCTGTACTACGCGGTCATCTGGGTGCCGCTGACCATGGCGGTCGGCCTCTTCCTGGCGGTGGTCGTCAACCAGAAGCTGCGCGGCCGGACCTTCTTCCGCGCCGCGTTCTACTTCCCCGCCATCGCCAGCTCGGCGGCGATCACCACGCTGTGGATCTTCCTTGCGCAACCGGACGGCTTCTTCAACAGCGTGCGATCGGCGCTGGGCGTCAACCCGATCTTCTCGCTGTTCGGGATCGCGCCCAACCAGAACTGGATCGCGGACCAGACCACCGCGCTGAACTCGATCATCGTGCTCAACGCCTGGACCACCTCGGGCACCTTCATGCTCTTCTACCTCGCCTCGCTGCAGTCGATCAGCCACGAGGTCTACGAGGCGGCGGCGATCGACGGCGCGGGTGCCTGGCAGACGTTCTGGCGCATCACCTTCCCGCTCCTGCGCCCGGCGCACTTCTTCGTCGCCACGGTGGCGGTCATCGGAGCGCTCCAGCTCTTCGACCAGGCGTTCATCGGCGGTGGCGTGGACGGCGCCCCGAACAACGCGCTGATGACGATGGTCCTCTACCTCTACAACGCGGCGTTCAAGCAGTTCAACTTCAGCTACGCCGCCGCCATCGGCATCATCCTGTTCCTGGTGATCTTCGCCGCGACCCTGATCCAGCGCCGATTCATCGGCAACACGCCGTCATGGTGATCCCGCAATGACCGATATCGCCCGACCCGTGGTCAGCACCCCGACCGGCGCCCGGCACGTGGGCGACACGGGCGCGGCCTGGCGGCGCCGGATCGCCTACGCGGTGCTGATCACCTACGCGGTGCTGATGTTCGTGCCGTTCGCGTGGTCGCTGATCACCAGCTTCAAGACCCTGCCGGACTCGACGCAACTGACCGTGGTCCCGCAGCCCTTCACGGTGGCGGGCTGGGACTACGCGTTCAACAAGCTGACCCCGTCGCTGCCGGTCCTCTTCCTGAACAGCACGGTGATCGCCACGGTGGTGACCCTCACCAACCTGGCGCTCGGCAGCCTGGCCGGCTACGCGTTCGCCCGCCTCCAGTTCCCCGGCCGGGAGCTGCTCTTCCTGGTCGTGCTGGCCACGCTGATGATCCCCGACCAGCTGCGCCTGGTCCCCGTCTACCTGATGCTGAACGGGGTCGGGCTGACGCGCGGGATCGGGCAGTACGTCGGCGTGATCATCGTCCTGGCCATCTCCGGGACGAGCATCTTCCTGCTGCGGCAGTATTTCCTCTCGATCCCGCGTGACCTGGAGGAGGCAGCGCGCATCGATGGCGCCGGCTTCTTCACCACCTTCTGGCGGGTGATGCTGCCGCTAGCCGGGCCGGCGCTCTCTGCGGTGGCCATCCTCCAGTTCCAGGGCACCTGGAACGGGCTCTTCTGGCCGCTGATCCTGCTGCAGGACTCGTCGCACTACACGCTGCCGATCGGCCTGACCCTGTTCCGGCTCGCGGGCGGCTTCACCACCAACTGGCCGCCGCTGATGGCCGTGGTGGTGATGGCCACGCTGCCGATCCTGGTGCTGTACATCTTCTTCCAGCGCTACTTCGTGGAGGGGATCGCCGCCAGCGGCGTCAAGGGATGACCCCGCGCCCCCGGCCCGACGAGGGGCGCGCCGGATCGCGCCCACTCCCCCGGCTCGGCGAGGTGACGCGCGCGGCCGCCGTCGACTTCTACTTCAACTCGTGGCGGCTGGTGCCGGCCAACGCGTTGTGGGGCGCCGGAGTGCTTGGCCTGCTGGCGGTAGCATCGGTCTGGCCATTGGCTGCGCTGCTGCTCGCTCCGCTGCTCGCCTTCCCGACAGCGGGCATCTTCGCCATTGCCGCCACGATCGCCCGCGGCGAGCCGGCCTCGTTCTCGGACGCCGTCGCCGCCTGGCGCTCGCGTGCCGGCGCCACGCTGCTGGCCGGGATGGCGTTCGTGCTGGTGGTGCTGGTGCTGGGCAGCAACCTCGTCCGCGGAGCGCTGAGCGGCGCGCCGCCCGGGTGGGCGCTGGCGACGCTCGCGGCGTGGGGCCTGGTCGCGACCTGGCTGCTGGCCCTGGCCGGCTGGCCGCTACTGGTAGATCCCCGAGCCAAGGGGCGAGCGCTGCTAGCCTCAGTCAGCTTGGCGGGGCGGCTGCTGCTGGTGTTTCCCGGCCCCCTGGCTGCGCTGGGCGCATTCGCGCTGGCGGTCGTGGTGGTGAGCACCGTCCTGCTCCCCGCCCTGCTGACCATCTCGGTGAGCTACCTCGCGCTGGTCGCCTGTCGGTATCTGCTTCCGGCGGCCGACAGGATTGGGGAGTGAGCCCGCATCGGTCGGGTCGGGTCGGCTCCGCGCGGGCCAGGCCACTCCCACCTCGCGTCCCGACCCCCCGGAACCAGACCTACTCCAGGTACTCCCGCAGCTTGCGGGCCCGCGACGGGTGGCGGAGCTTGCGCAGCGCCTTGGCCTCGATCTGTCGGATCCGCTCGCGCGTGACCTTGAACTCCTTACCCACCTCCTCGAGGGTGCGGCTGCGCCCGTCCAGGATGCCGAACCGCATCTGGAGCACCTTGCGCTCCCGCTCGGTGAGCGAGCCGAGCACGCCCTCGACCTGCTCCTTGAGGAGCTGCGCGCTGGCGGCATCGGCGGGGGCCACGCTGGCGAGGTCTGGGATGAAGTCGCCCAGGTGGCTGTCCTCCTCCTCGCCAATCGGCGTCTCGAGGCTGACCGGCTCCTGGCTGACCTTCATGATCTCGCGGACCTTCTCCGGCGAGACGGTCTGCGGACCGGTCGCCTCGCGCTCGTCGACCTCTTCCTCGGTCGGCTCGCGGAGGGGCAGGCCCTTCTTGGTGTTCTCGCTGTTGATCTTCTCGCGGAGCTCACGGACTATCTCGTCGCGGCTCATGCGCCGCGCGATCTCCTCGACCGTCGGTTCGCGGCCCAGCTCCTGGAGGAGCGTGCGGCTGACCCGGATCAATCGGTTGATGGTCTCGACCATGTGGACCGGGATGCGGATGGTCCGCGCCTGATCGGCGATCGCCCGAGTGATCGCCTGGCGGATCCACCACGTGGCGTACGTGCTGAACTTGAAGCCCTTGGCGTACTCGAACTTCTCGACCGCACGGATGAGACCGATGTTCCCCTCCTGGATCAGGTCCAGGAAGCTCATCCCGCGGCCGATGTACTTCTTGGCGATGCTGACCACCAGGCGCAGGTTCGCCTCGGTCAGGCGCTTGCGGGCATCGGTGCTCTGCTCGACCAGGCGTCCGCTGCGGTTCTCGAGCGGGACCTCCGGCGGGATCGCCGGGTCGTGGCCGAGCTCCTTGAGGTACATCGCGTCGTTGCCGGACTCGACGTAGGCCCGGACGATGTCCTGCGCCGTCTCGCGGGCCCAGCGCTCCAGCTCGTAGAGCTCCGGCGCACCGGCGTGGTCGATGGCCCGGAACCGATAGGTGTGCCCGAACAGGATCGCCTGCTTGAGACCCTCGACCGGGTCGGAGGCGAACAGCTTGAGGACCGATTCCGCCTGCATCAGGCGCTCTCGTGCGTCGTCATCGAGGTCCGCTGAGCGGCGGGCCTTGGAGAGCTTGACCGATGGCGCGGGGATCGGATTGTCGTGCTGGCGCCACCAGTCGATGGCCTCGATGGTGACGTGCGGCGCCTCACGCGGCAGGTCGAAGGCGCGCATGGCGGCCATCGCCCGGGCCTTGGGCTCGGTCTTGAGCGTGACCCAGGTGTACAGGTTGACGAGCGCGCGTGGCGGGTCCTCCACGATCAGCTCGCCGAGCTCGATCGCCTTGGCCAGCACCACCTCCTCCTCCGCGGTGAGGAGCGCGACCTTGCCGATCTCCTTGAGGTACATGCGGACCGGGTCGTCGATACCGATCAGGTCGGCGGCGAGCGCCTCCAGGTCCTCTTCACCGTCGCGCGCAACGCGCGGCGTCGGAGCGGCAGCCTCCTCCGGCTCGGCGTCGACGAGCAGCGTCGGGTTGTTGTCCGCGTCCAGGACCTCGACGCCCTGCTCCTCGGCCTTGGCGTACAGCTCCTCGACCTGCTCGAGGTTCGCCTCCGGGTGCGGCATCACCTCCAAGATCTGGTCGTGGGTGATGAAGCCCTCGGCGCGGCCGCGATCGAGGAGGTTCTCGAAGGTCGGCGCCTCGGTGGCGACCGTCCCGTTGGTCGCGGGCTCGATGGCGGACGTCTCGATGGCGGCGGTCCCGTTCGTGCCGTCCTGGCGAGGCGCCCTCTTCTTCGCGCTGGCCGGGGTCGGGCTGGCCGCGGCGGCCGGCTTCTTGGCCGCGGGTGCCGGCTTGGCCGCGGGTGCCGCGTTCTTGGCCGCGGCGGCCGGCTTGGCTGGGGG
>JALYXZ010000027.1 GCA_030946825.1 Chloroflexota bacterium
GGATGCAGCCGGTCTCGACCGCGCGCACACAGACGAACGCCTCCAGTGCGCCCGCGGCGCCCATCAGGTGGCCGGTCATCGACTTCGTGGAGGAGACCATCATCTGCCGCGCGTGCTCGCCGAAGACCGTCTCGATGGCGACCGTCTCGTATCGGTCGTTGAGGGGCGTACTGGTGCCGTGCGCGTTGATGTAGTCGACCTCCTCCGGACCGATGCCGGCGCGCTGGAGGGCCATCCGCATCGCGCGCTGGTTGCCCTCGCCGCGTTCGGCGGGCGCCACCATGTGGAACGCATCGGCCGCGCTTCCGTATCCGATGACCTCCGCATGGATGCGCGCGCCGCGGGCCCTGGCGTGCTCGAGCTCCTCGAGGATCAGCACCGCGCTGCCCTCGGAGACGACGAATCCGTTGCGCGTCGCGTCGAACGGCCGGCTGGCCTGGGTGGGGTCGTACTCCCCGGTGTCGGGGTTGATCGGGGTGCCGAGCGCCTTCATCTGGCTGAAGCCGGCGAGCGCCAGGGGAACTACCACCGCCTCGGTCCCCGCACCGAGCATCAGGTCCGCCTGTCCGCGCACGATGGTCTCCATCGCTTCACCGATGGCATGCCCGCCGGTTGCGCAGGCGCTGACCACCGCCATGTTCGGCCCTCGGATGCCGTACTGGATGGCGACCATGCCCGAGGCGGCGTCGGGGATCATGTGCGCCAGCAGGAACGGCGAGATGCGGCTCGGCCCGCGCTCGTTGAGGGTCTTGATCCCATCGCTCATCATCCCGATCCCGCCGATGCCGGTGCCGATCACCATCCCGAAGCGGTCCGGGTCCGCCTGCCCGCGATCGACCGCGCCGTCCGCGCCCAGCAGACCCGCGTCGCGCAGCGCCTCGCCGGTGGCGGCCACCGCGAAATGGGTGTTCCGATCGTGCCGGCGCGCATCCCTGCCGTCCATGTGGTCGGCGGCATCGAAGCCCTTCACCTCGCCCGCCACGTGGATCTCGTAGTCGGTGGTGTCGAAGAGGGTGATGTCGGTTATCCCGGAGCGGCCGGCGACCAGAGCTTCCCAGGAGACATCGGCTCCGATGCCGACCGGGGAGACGACGCCGAGCCCGGTGACGACGACGCGCCGGTCGCTCACGCCGTGTGCTGCTGCCCCGGCTGCTCGCCCGGCTCCGATTCCGGGGTCGCCGGGGCATCCCACATCCCCTCGGTCCGATTGCCGTCGACGGCAAAGGTGCGCGACTGGGGGCTGATGCGCTTGATCAGCCCGCTCAGCACCCGTCCCGGACCGATCTCGACGAAGTCGGTGACGCCGCCGGCCGCCATGCGGCGGACCGTGTCGGTCCACTGGACGCCGTGGACGAGGTGTTCGCTGAGCTCGTTGCGCAGCCCGTCGGCGGTGCGGATCACGCTGGCGTGGACGTTGCCGAGGAGCGGGATCTTGGGCTCGCGGAACGCCACCCGGGCCAGGATGGCGCTGAAGTCCTCGCGGGCGCGGCGCATCAGCGGGGAGTGGCTGGCGACGCTGACCGTCAGCCGCGCGGCCTTGCGGGCGCCCACGGTCCTGCTCATCTCCAGGGCGAAGACGAGTGCCGGAATGACGCCTGACAGCACGATCTGGCCGGGGGCATTCCGGTTGGCGACCGAGATCTCGCCGTGCTCGCGCGCCTGCTCGACGATGTCGTGCACCTGCTCGTCGGAGAGGCCGACCACCGCTCCCATGCCGCCGGCGATGCCGCGCTCCTGCATGATCCGGCCTCGCTCGCGGACGAGGCGGATGGCGTCGTCGAAGTCGATCGCGTCGGCCGCCACCGCGGCGGCGTACTGCCCGGCGGAATGGCCCGCCAGCGCAACCGGCTTGAGCTCCACGCCGGCATCGCTCGCGTCGCGGCGCAGGGCCTCGAGGTACGCGACGCTCGTGGCCAGGATTGCCGGCTGGGCGTTGACCGTGAGGTCGAGCTCCTCGGCGGGTCCCTCGAGGATCAACCGCGACAGGGGGAAGCCGAGCGCAGCATCGGCGCGCTCCATGACGCCGGCTGCCTCCGGCGAGCGCTCGAGGAGGTCAGAGCTCATCCCGACATACTGGGAGCCCTGGCCCGGGAAGACGAAGGCGCGGACGCGCGGAGCCTCGGCGACCGGGGCCCCCTTTGAATCGCTGTGTTCAGTCATCGAAGAATCGGTCCCTGGTGGTCGCCGGAGTATAGCCGCAGCCGTGCTCGGCCCGCCGCGGGCGCGCCCGGCTCGATGAGCGGCGCTACGCCGGCGCGGACACGAAGCGGTGCACGACCTCGAAGAGCACCGGCAGCCCGAACTCCAGCGCGCTGACCGGGATTCGCTCGTCGTGCCCGTGAAAGAGCGCGAGGAAGGGGACATCGGCGCCGAGCCGAAGCGGCGCGAAGCCGTAGGTCGGGATCCCCAGGCGCGCCAGCGCCTTGGCATCGGTACCGGGCGTGATCATCATCGGCAGCGCCGTGGCGTCGGGGTCCGCGGCCATCAGTGCGGCCCGCATCAGTTCCACGATCTCGGCCTGCGCGGAGGCCTCGACCGGCGGCATGGACATCACCGCGTCGACGGTGGCGAGGTCGCCGGCGATCTGCTG
The DNA here is from genome assembly GCA_030946825.1 of Chloroflexota bacterium. Classification (GTDB taxonomy): domain Bacteria; phylum Chloroflexota; class Limnocylindria; order QHBO01; family QHBO01; genus QHBO01. Next base: position 2,591 of record JALYXZ010000027.1, read on the forward strand.
CAGGCTGGCGAGGAGCTCCGCCGGGTCGGTGCCCGGCAGGGTGCGGACGTCGAGCTCCGCGGTGGCGCGTCCGGGAATGACGTTCACCTTGCTCCCCGCCTGGAGGACGGTGGGCGTTACCGTGTCGCGCAGCATGGCGTCGAAGGAGCGGCGCAGCACCGGGTCGTCGACGAGCCGCTCGAGCGCGCTCGCGGCCGCGCTCGGCGTGCGCTCGGCGAGCTCGGCCACCTCCCCGAGGCCCAGCGCGGCGAGGAAGTCACGCACCAGCGGCGTGACGCGGGCCGGACGTTGGGCGGAGGCGATTCGGCTCACCGCGTGAGCGAGCTTCTCGGCAGCGTTGTCGCCGTGCGGCATCGAGCCGTGGCCGGGGGTCCCGGTGGCCCGCAGCCGGGTCCAGACGATTCCCTTCTCGGCAACCTGGATCGTGTAGTACCGATGTCCGTTGAGCTCGATCGAGTAGCCACCAACCTCGTTGAGCGCGGCTGCTGCCGGCCCCGCATCAGAGGCGAACAGGTCCGGTCGAGCGTCGACCCAGTGCTGCGCTCCCGCCCGGCCGCCGGCCTCCTCGTCGGCCACCGCGGCGAAGATCACGTCGCGTCGCAGCTCGGCCCCGGAGCGCCGCAGCGCGAGCAGTACCGAGAGCTCCATGGCGACCATGTCCTTCATGTCGACCGCCCCGCGACCCCAGACCACGCCGTCGACCAGCTCCCCGCCGAATGGATCGCGGGACCAGGCCTCAGCGTCTACCGGAACCACGTCGAGGTGGCTGAGCAGGATCAGCGGGGGCTCGGGGTTGCGGATCGTCGCCCGCAGCCTGGCGAAGCAGCTGCCGCGCCCGGGCTCGGCCTCCAGCACCCCGGCCTGGATCCCGGCCGAGGAGAGCGCCTCCGCGCAGTAGCGCGCCGCCGCCGACTCGCCTCCGGCGGGGTCGCGGCCGGCAGCACCGTCGCGCAGGGTCGGCGGGTTGACGCTCGGGATGCGGATCAGCTCGCGCAGGTGCGCGACGCACTCTTCGGTCGCGCGCGCCCAGCCGATGGAGCCGGCCCCCGAGGAGGTCACTGACTCCGTCTCTGAGTTGCCCACCAAGTCCACGCCAGCCGAGCCCGCGAGCCAGTCACCAAGCCGATGCCAGCCAGCCATTCCCAGTGGCACATCCACGCCGCGCGGGCGGTCGCGCGGGCGGCGGCGGGCACTCGCGGCCGCCCTCGGCCTTGGATCGGCCGGGCCACGGCTAGGTGCCCGCCGTCTCGGCGCGAGCGGCATCCGCGGTCCGCGACGCGGGCGGGGCCTGGGTCTCGCGCCAGAGGGCCGCCCGAGTGGTGCGCGCACGCACCGCGGAACGGGCCCCCGGTGCACCAGCGAGCCGCTTGGCGCCGAAATGGGGCGGGACCCCGGGCCAGACGCCGGTCCGGCGGTCGTAAGGCCACGCTGGCTGGCATCGGCCTGGTGATTGGCTTGCGGGCTCGGCTGGCATGGGCCTGGTGACTGGCTCGCGGACTTGGCTGGCATCGGCCTGGTGACTGGCTCGCGGGCCCGGCTGGCGTCGGCCTGGAG
>JALYXZ010000059.1 GCA_030946825.1 Chloroflexota bacterium
CCGTGAAGCAGGGCGAGGTCCACGCGCTGATGGGCCCCAACGGCTCGGGCAAGACGAGCCTGGCCTACACGCTGATGGGCCATCCCGACTATCGCGTCGACGCCGGCAGCGTCACCTGGAAGGGCGAGAACCTGCTGGGCCTGGCTCCCGACAAGCGCGCGCGGCTGGGCGTCTTCCTCGCCTTCCAGTACCCGAGCGCCATCCCCGGCGTCACGGTCGCCAGCTTCCTGCGCAACATCTACAACGCGGTCCACGCTCCCAAGCCGGCGCCCGGCGGTGGCGACAACGGGCAGGTTCCCAAGTACACCGGCATCCCGCTGGCCAAGTTCCGCCGCATGCTCGAGGAGCAGATGGCTGTGCTCAAGATGGATCCGGGCTTCGCCACGCGATACGTCAACGACGGGTTCTCGGGCGGTGAGAAGAAGCGCCTGGAGATGCTCCAGATGGCCATCCTCGGTCCCCGGCTCGCGATCCTGGACGAGACGGACTCGGGGCTCGATATCGATGCGCTGCGCACCGTGGCGGAGGGGATCAACGCCACCCTCTCGCCGCAGATGGGGGTGCTGCTGATCACCCACTACCAGCGGATGCTGAACTACGTGAAGCCGCATTTCGTGCACGTCCTGATGGGCGGGCGGATCGTGATGAGCGGCGGCGAGGAGCTGAGCCATCAGCTGGAGGCGAACGGCTACGAGTGGGTGCGGGAGCAGGTCGGCGAGCCAGAGGGCGTCGCCGACGAGGCGCCCGAGCCGGTGGCCGAGCACGAGCCGGTCGCCGAGCACGCCTGAGGCGCGAGGAGGAGAAGGACCGATGGCCGTCGAACCCGCAGCCAGCGCGACCGCAACCGCCGCCGCGACCGCAGAGGCCGCCTCCGTGACGGCGCCTCACGGGGCGGAGACCGTCCAGGGCGCCTTCTCCGGCGCCGCGCTGCGCGCAGACTTCCCGGCCTTCGACACGCCAACCCACGGCGGCAAGCGCCTCGTCTACCTGGACGCCGCGGCCAGCGCGCCCAAGCCGCGGGCGGTCATCGACGCGCTGGCCGACACCTACGCGCACCACTATGCAAACGTCCACCGCGGAATCTACGAGCTGAGCGAGGACGCCACCGGGCGCTTCGAGGCGGCACGGCGCAAGGTCGCGGGCTTCATCGGTGCGCCGACGGCGCGCGAGGTGGTCTTCGTCCGCAACGCGACCGAGGCGATCAACCTGGTGGCCTACAGCTGGGGCCGCACCAACGTGGGCCGCGGCGATCACATCCTGAGCACGCAGCTCGAGCACCACGCCAATATCGTCCCGTGGCAGCAGCTCGCCCGCGAGGTGGGCGCCACGCTCGACTACGTGCAGATCACCGACGACGGCCGCCTCGACATGGACGACCTGCGGCGCAACCTGGAGGCGCGCCCCAAGCTGGTCGCCGTCTCACAGGTCAGCAACGCGCTGGGCACCATCAGCCCGGTGGCGGAGATCGTGGAGCTGGCGCATGCGGTTGGCGCGCTGGTGCTGGTCGACGGCGCGCAGTCGGCGCCTCACATGCCGGTCGACGTGACGGCGCTGGGCTGCGACTTCTTCGCGCTGTCCGGGCACAAGATGCTCGGTCCCTCGGGAATCGGGGCGCTCTGGGGCCGCCGCGAGCTGCTCGACGCAATGCCGCCGTTCATGACCGGCGGCAGCATGATCATCAAGGTCACCCTGGACGGCGCGGAGTGGAACGAGGTGCCGTACAAGTTCGAGGCCGGCACGCCGGCGATCGCCGAGGCGATCGGTCTGGGCGCGGCGATCGACTACCTGGAGGAGCTCGGCATGGACCGAGTGCGGGAGCACGAGCGCTACCTGGTCGAGCATGCCTGGGCGGCGCTGGGCGAGATCCCCGGAGTCTGGCGCCTGGGACCTGCCGACCCGGAGCTGCACGCCGGTGTGATCAGCCTGGTGCTGGAGGGGATCCATCCGCACGACGTGGCGACCGTCTTCGACCACGAGGGGATCGCCGTTCGCGCCGGGCACCACTGTGCCCAGCCGGTGATGCTCCGCTATGACATACCGGCCACCACCCGCGCCAGCTTCTACGTCTACAACGACCTCGACGACATCGCGGCCCTGACCGATGCGGTGCGCAGCTGCCAGCAGCTCTTCAACGCCTGAGCCGATGGACAACCTGTACCGCGACTTCATCCTCGAGCACTATCGCAACCCGCACAACAAGGGCGTGCTCGATCCCCACGACCTGCACTTCGCCGACTCCAATCCGACCTGCGGCGACGAGATGAGCATGACCCTGCGACTCGACGAGGCGCGGCAGCGGGTGACCGATGTCGCCTTCGACGGACGGGGCTGCGCCATCAGCCAGGCCTCGGCATCGATCCTGACCGATGAGCTGCGCGGCAAGACCCTGGACGAGATCACCGCCCTCGACCCCAAGGACGTGCTGGAGGAGCTGGGCGTACCGATCGGCCCGGCGCGGCTGAAGTGCGCGCTGCTCGGCTACAAGGTCCTCCAGGGCGCGGTCAGCGGCGGCGAGGTCGCCTGGCCGGAAGAGGCAGAGGCGGCACCCTAGATCCCACGCGAGGACCGATGACCAACCAGCTGACCACCCCAACCATCCGGGAAGTGACCGTCTCCGAGGCGATCGAGGCGGCAAGGGGCCGTGTCGTCGTCGACGTGCGCGAGCCGGTGGAGTGGGCCGACGGCCACATTCCGAACGCCACGCTGCTGCCGCTTGCCGAGGTGGCGGAACGAGCGCCGACCGTCCTTCCGGACCGCTCCGCGCCGATCCTGGTCCACTGCGCGGCTGGGGTCCGCTCCGCCCGCGCGGCGGCGATCCTGGAGCGCCTGGGCTACACCGATGTGACCTCGATGCGCGGCCCACTCCCCGAGTGGCGACAGCGCGGCGGGGCCTGGGAGGTGCCCGAGCGGCTCCTCTCCGACGCGCAGCGGCGCCGCTACTCGCGGCAGCTGCTGATCCCCGAGATCGGCCAGGAGGGCCAGCGCAAGCTCCTCGACAGCAGCGTGCTGCTGATCGGTGCTGGAGGGCTCGGGTCGCCGGCCGCCCTCTACCTGGCCGCCTCCGGGGTCGGCACCATCGGCATCGTCGACGACGACGTGGTGGACGAGAGCAACCTCCAGCGCCAGGTGCTGCACACCGCGGACCGCATCGGGGTCCGCAAGGTCGACTCGGCGGCGCAGACCATCGGTGCGCTGAATCCGGAGACCGACGTGGTCAAGCATCCCGAGCGGCTGACCGCCGAGAACGTGGAGCGGCTGATCGCCGACTACGACGTGATCGTCGACGGGACCGACAACTTCGATACGCGATACGTGCTCAACGACGCAGCCGTCAGGCTGCGCAAGCCGGTGGTCCACGGCTCGATCTACCGATGGGACGGCCAGGTGACGACCTTCGTCCCCTTCGAGGGGCCGTGCTACCGGTGCATGTACCCCAGCCAGCCGCCCGATGAGCTGGCCCCGGCCTGCTCCGTGGCGGGCGTGCTCGGAGTGCTGCCGGGAATCATCGGTCTGCTGCAGGCGAACGAGGTCTACAAGCTGGTCCTGGGCGTGGGCGAGACGCTCGCCGGTCGACTGCTGATGTTCGATGGGATGTCGACCCGCTTCGACGAGGTGCGCATCTGGCGCAACCCGGCCTGCCCGTCCTGCGGCGAGGGGTCGCTGGGATGAGCACGGTCCGCATCCCGCCGGTCCTGCGCGACGTGGTGGGCGGAAACCGCAGCGTGGAGGCCCAGGGAGCGACGGTGGCCGAGGTGCTCGGCGACCTCTTCGTCCGCTATCCCGAGCTGCGCGCGCGCGTCACCGAGGGTGGGGAGCTGAGCCCCTTCGTGAACGTCTACGTCAACGATCGCGACGTCCGCTACCGCGACGGCTTCGAGACGGCGGTTGGCCAGACCGATACGGTCATCCTCCTCCCCGCCATGGCAGGGGGATCGGCCCCGGCGCGATGACCTCCGCCGGCCAGATGACGACCGGCGTCGCCGCGAGCCTCGCCCCAGCCCACCCGGAGATCGTGGCGGCCATCGGTCAGACGCCGATGGTCGAGCTCCGCCGCCTGGCACCCCATCCCGGCGTTCGGTTGTTCGCCAAGCTGGAGGGCAACAACCCCACCGGATCGGTCAAGGACCGTGTGGCGCGGGCGATGCTCGAGGACGCCCGGGCCAGCGGAGCGCTGCGGCCCGGCCAGACGATCCTCGAGCCGTCGAGCGGCAATACCGGCATCAGCCTGGCGATGATCGGCGCGCGTCTGGGGCACCCGGTCCGGATCGTGATGCCGGACAACACGACCCCGGAGCGTACGCAGCTCCTGCGCCTGTTCGGCGCCGAGATCGTCTCCTCGCCCGGCGCCCAGGGGTCGAACGGCGCGATCCGGCTGGCGCATGCGCTGGCCGCGGCCGACCCGACGCTCTTCATGCCGTACCAGTACGGCAACCCGGCCAACCCCGGCGCGCACGAGACCACCACCGGGCCGGAGATCCTGGCCCAGGTCCCGGGGATCGACGTCTTCGTCGCGGGGCTCGGCACCGGCGGAACGCTGACCGGGGTGGGTCGCTACCTGAAGCGCGAGCGGCCCGGCGTCCGCGTGGTGGCCGCTGAGCCGCTCCCCGGGGAGCTGGTGCAGGGGCTCCGCTCCCTGGAGGAGGGCTTCGTGCCCCCGGTCCTCGACGAATCGGTCCTGGATGACCGCTTCCTGGTCGGCAATCGCGACGCTGTCATCGGGCTGCGGCGCCTCACCGCCGAGGAGGGCATCTTTGCCGGTCTCTCCTCCGGCGCCGCGCTGGCGGTAGCGGTCCGCGTGGCCCGGGAGATGGCGTCCGGCAGCGTGGTGGTCCTCCTGGCCGATGCCGGGTGGAAATATCTCTCCACCGGGCTCTGGGATCGCGACCTCGACGAGCTGGAGGACGAGCTGGAGGGGTCGCTCCTGTGGTGAGCGAGGACGACCGGCATGACCGTCTGGTGAGCTGCTCGCTGGCTGTGGGCCGCCGATGAGCGCGAGCGCACCCTCGACGACGCTCACCGTCCCGCGCCCGATGGCGGAGGCGCTGCTGGAGCTTGCCCGCGAGGAGCTGCCAAACGAGGCCTGCGCGTTGCTGGGCGGAGACGCCTCGACCGGGCAGGCGCTCAGCCTCCACCCGACGCGCAACCGCGAGGCGAGCCCGCTGCGCTACTCGGTCCACCCCGACGACCTGGTGCGCATCACCTTCGCGCTGGAGGAGGTTGGCCAGGACCTGTTGGCCATCTTCCACTCGCATACCCACACGCCGCCGGTTCCGTCACCGACCGATCTGCGAGCGGCCCAATACCCCGACGCGTTCTACCTGCTCGCCTCGCTGACCGATCCCACGGCACGGCCGGAAGAGGCGCTGCGCGCCTGGCGGATCCGCGGCGGCGAGTCGGCGGAGATGGAGCTCGTCATCACCTGAGGAAAGCCTCGTTCAGCGACCTCGGGAGGACGCGCAACCATCGGACCGCCGATACGCAACCACGCGCGGTCGTGGGTCATCCAGGGAATCGCACAGACTTCAGAAGGTCGATGAAGGTTCGGTGGTCGGTCGGATCCGTCGCCGCCTGGACTGCCGGATCCCTGAAGACGAAGGTGTAGCCCGTCCCGTTGTGGACGGCAACGGCGACGTTGATCAGGATCCCGCAGTTCCACGACATCAAGGTTCCCGGATCCCCGCCGATGGTGATTGGCTCCTTGGACTCCGGCGGTGCTGTGCAGGTGTCCCCGTGGTATCGCTTGGTATCTGCGATGGTCTTGGTCGCGTATGACGCGAGATCCTTGGCGTACGCAGCAGCTGCGGCCCACGCGCGCGCGGTGCCCGTGCTGATCCATTGATCATTCTCTGGGCTGTCACTGCTGGTGCGGGAAACGCCGTCCCACCGGGCCCTCGCCGCCACTGATGACCAGCCGGCGGGCAGGACCGCGGAGTAGCCGTACAGGCCGGACGTGAACCGAGTGGCCGTTGCGGCGGCGCTTGCGGTCAGCGACGAGCTGGAGCTTGGGCCGCCGGAATCGGATGCCGCTGCTGATGCCGATGCGGCCGCTTGAGATGAAGAGTTGCTCGCTGACGAGGAAGGCGCGCTGGAGCACCCGATCAGGATCACTCCGAGGAGCAGTGGCGCCCGTTGATACGTCAGGCGCCCGGGACGCGACAGGATCTTCATCTCACTCCTCTGGTCGGCTGCGACTCGTGCCGGACTGTGGACTAGAGCGGCACTCTAGTCATAGCTGGAGGTGTACTCTAGTTGCGTGGCAGCTGTCAAGCCTCCTCGTCGTCGGAATCGTGTTGCGACTCGCAGGGCGATGGTCGATGCCGCCCGAACCCTGTTTCGAGAGCGCGGGTACGCTCGGACCACGATCAAGGAGATCGCCGCGGCCGCCGGGGTCGCGCCCCAGACCGTCTACTGGGCGTTCGGCTCCAAGGCCCGTCTCGTGATCGAGATCCGCGAAGCGTGGCTTGCGGAGGCGCACACCGCAGAAGGGTTACAGGCCGTTCTGACCGAGCGAGATGCCGGCCGGCGCCTCGCCGCCTTCGCCGCGTTCATGACGCACCAGTGGCAGACCGGCAGCGCCGCGGTCGCGATACAGCAGGACGCGATGCGTGTCGATCCGGCGGTCGCCGTAGACGTTGCGGAGACCCTCGCCAGGCGGGCCGCGGCCCTGTCTCAGGTCACGCTGCCGCTCGGCGCCGACCTCCGGTCCGGAGTCAGCGTTGAAATGGCACACGACCAGTTGCTGGCACTGAGCATGGTCGAGGTGTACCTCGAGCTTCGCGGACGAGGCTGGACGGCAGAGGCCTACCGCGACTGGCTGACTGAAGTCCTGCGGTCGCAGCTCCTCGGCTGAGAACCGGAGTTCGGCGACCGCCCCCACGTTCGGGTACGCTCGCTCGGTGACCAGCCTGTCAGTTGCCGTCGACCGCTTTGCTCCCGCCGTCTACCGGGAGCGGCTGCGCCGAGCGGCGACCGCGGCGGGAGACCGTGGCCTGGACGCCCTGCTGATCACCCCCTCGCCGGACTACGCGTACCTGCTCGGCTATCTCGCCCCGCCGCTGGAGCGCCTCACCTGCCTGGTGGTGCCGGCCGACGGCGAGCCCTCCCTGGTGCTGCCGCGTCTCGAGCAGCCGCTGGCCCGCAGCGAGCTCGGCGCGCTGACGGAGGCGCTGACCCTGGTCGCCTGGGACGAGACCGACGATCCGTATCGGCGCGTACGTGAGCTGGTCGGCGGCGGCGCTCTGCGCGTGGCGGTGCAGGACCAGATGTGGGCCCGCTTCGTGCTTCGCCTGCGCGCGACGCTGGACCCGATCGAGCTGGTGGAGGCGGGGCCGACCATGAGCCAACTGCGCAGGGTCAAGAGCGCCGAGGAGATCGACCGCCTGCGGGCGGCCGCCACGGCCGCCGATGAGGCCATGCGGGCCATCACCGGCGAGCGCCTCTCCGGACGCACGGAGGCGGAGGTCAGCCGCCGGATCTCCCAGCACCTGCTGGCGGCGGGACACCAGATCGCCGAGTTCGCGATCGTGGCTTCCGGGCCGAACGCAGCGAGCCCCCATCACCAGCCCGGGGAGCGGGTCATCGGCCAGGGTGACGCGGTGGTGCTGGACATCGGTGGCTCGCGGGATGGCTATTGCAGCGACACGACGCGCACCGCGTTCGTCGGCGAGCCCCCCGCCGAGTTCGCCGCACAGTACGCGGTGCTGCAGCGCGCGCAGGCCGCGGCGTGCGCCGCCGTGGCGCCGGGAGTCCCGGCCGCCGCCGTCGATGCTGCGGCGCGCGAGATCATCGCCGACGCAGGCTACGGTGAGCTCTTCTTCCATCGGACCGGCCACGGCATCGGTCTGGAAACCCACGAGGAGCCCTACCTGGTGGCCTCCAACTCGGAGCCGCTGGAGCCCGGAAACGCGTTCAGCGTCGAGCCGGGGATCTACGTGGCCGACAGCTGGGGTGCCCGGATAGAGGACATCGTAGTCTGCACCGATGCCGGCGGAGAGCGTCTGAACGCCACTCCCACGGACCTGTTCGGGGTCGAGTGACGAGGACAGCCGGAGCGCGGCGGAGCTAAACCCCGCGCAGCCCCTCCGGGGAGACAGCGCCGATCTCGGCCCACAGCCGGGCCAACGCGTCGAGGCCGCCCCGATAGTTGGCGAGCGGCATCCACTCGTTCGGGGCGTGGAAGTTGCCGTTTGGCGACGCGAAGCCGACCAGCACCGTCTTGACGCCGATCCCCGCGTCGAGCGCGGCGACGACCGGGATCGACCCACCCGACCGATGGAAGAGCGGCGCCTTGCCGAATGCCCCCTCCAGCGCCCGCGCCGCCAGCTGCACCGCCGGATGGTCGAGCGGTGTGATCGCCGGCGCGCCACCGTGGATGACCTTGACCGCGACCTTCACCGTGGGCGGCGCGATGCGCTGGAGATGCTCGACCACCATCCGCTCGATCCCCCGGTAGTCCTGATCCGGGACGAGCCGCATGGAGAACTTGGCCGCCGCGAAGGCGGGGATGATCGTCTTGGCTCCCTCGCCGGAGTAGCCGCCCCACAGGCCGTTGACGTCGAAGGTCGGTCGGGCGCTGAGCCGCTCGGCAAGCGTGTAGCCGCGCTCGCCATCGGTCAGCGCCGGCACGCCCAGCGCCGTTCGGTACGCCTCCTCGTCGAACGGCAGCTCGGCGTAGGCGCTGCGCTCCGCATCGGTCAGCTCGCGAACCCGGTCGTAGAAGCCGGGGATGGTCACCCGGCCGTCGTCGTCCTGTAGCGAAGCGAGCAGCTTGACCAGCACGTTGGCCGGGTTCGCCACGCCGCCGCCGTACTGGCCGGAATGGATGTCCTGGAACGGGCCACTGACGCGCACCTCGAAGTAGGCGATCCCGCGCAGGCCGTAGGTGATCGCCGGCGTCCCCTCGTCGTCGTACATGTCGTTATCGCTGACCACGCACAGGTCCGCGCGGAGCAGCTCGGGGTGCGCGGCGATGAACTCCTCGACCGGCTCGGAGCCGACCTCCTCGTCGCCCTCGAAGAAGAACCGCAGGTTGACCGGCAGGGCTCCCGCGCCCCGCAGCCAGGCTTCGGCGGCCTTGAGATGCATGAACAGCTGCCCCTTGTCGTCGCCCGAGCCGCGGGCATACACCCGGTCGTTCTCGTAGCGCGGCTCGAACGGCGGGCGAATCCACTCGTCCAGCGGGTCCGGCGGCTGGACGTCGTAGTGGCAGTAGACCAGCACGGTGGGCGCCTGCGGGCCCGCGCGAAGCCACTCCCCGGTGACGATCGGGTGGGCGCCGGTCTCGTGGGTCTGCGCCCGCTCGACCCCCATCGCGGTCAGCTGCTGCACGATCCAGTCGGCCGCGCGGCGGACATCGTCACTCCGCGCCGGGTCCGCCGAGACCGATGGGATGCGCAGGAACTCGTCCAGCTCGCGCAGGTGGTCGTCGGCATGGTCGCGCAGGTAGGTCAGGGCGTCGTCGAGGCCGGGTTCGGCACGTTGGACAGTGGTCATGGCGCCGATGATATCGGTCAGCGGCCGGTGGCCGCGGCTGGCGCCGCGGCTAGCGGAAGATGCCGAACGCAAAGCCCAGGAACAGCCCGATGGCCACGGCCGGGACGAACGCACCGATGCGCAGCGCCAACGGCCAGCCGGCTCCGCCGACCAATGCGTAGGCCGGAATGGTCAGCGGGAAGAGGAAGGTGCCCGCAGACCAGGCGATGCGGCTCCGGAGGGTGAGGTCCGGGCGGTCCTGCACGTCGAGCCAATACGCCGCAATCACGATGAATCCCGCGACCGCGGACAGCGCAAAGAGGGTCCAGATCACCGGCAGCATGCCCCGCCGATGCTACCGCGAGCGGTATCCTGCCGCCGCCGATGGCGAACCAGGCGCTCAGCGTTCCCGACTTCCGGCGGTACGTCGCCGGTCGCTTCCTCGGCTCCATCGCCGTCGAGATGCAGACCGTGGCGGTCGGTTGGCAGGTGTACGCC
>JALYXZ010000068.1 GCA_030946825.1 Chloroflexota bacterium
TGCGTGCCCTGCGCTGTCGGTCCGGGGGTCTGAATCGGGTCGACGGCTCGCGCCGCTGCCCCGCGAACTCGCCTGGACCACTGCCGTTGCCTCCGTTCTACGTGCCGGACGCTGGGCAACGCAGGCCGCTCAACCTTGACAGGCTGCCAAGCACTCCCGACGATGAGCCGCCATGAAACGCGCCCGAGCGCTCCTCGCTGCCCCTGCGCTGGCGCTCCTTTGCCTGGGCAGCCTGGTACCGACCGCGGCGGCAGGTGATTTCCGCACCGGGAGCGACGTCCTCGTGGCAGCTGACCAGACCGTCCAGGGGGACCTTTACGCGGCGGGCGGGACGATCACGATCGACGGAACGGTGAGCGGGGACCTGAGCGCCACCGGCGGCACGATCATCGTCCGCGGGAAGGTGGGCGGCTCGGTGAACGCGGCTGGCGGAACGATCGAGATCACGGGCCCCGTCGGCGGCGCGGTGCGGACGGCAGGCGGCACGACCCGGATCGCGAGCTCGGTTGGCCGAGACGTCGTGGTCGCCGGCGGGACGCTGGCGCTCGAGGCGTCCGCGACCGTCAGCGGGGACGTGGCCGGCGGCACAGGCACTCTCCTGCTGGCAGGCACGGTGAACGGCAACCTGCTGACCGGATCGGGCGCGCTGGACCTCACCGGGAACGTGAAGGGAAACGTGCAGGCGACCTCCGAGCGCGTCGTCATCGGGCCGCATGCCAGTGTCGGTGGCAACCTCGACTACACCGCGCAGAATCCCGCCAGCATCGATCCGGGCGCGCGTATCGGCGGAAAAGTGAGCCAGCACCGGCCGACGAACCAGCGAAGCTCTGCCCTCGTGGAGAACCCCGTGTTCTCGCTGCTCGGTGGCTTCCTGGTGCTGCTGCTGCTCGGCTGGGGACTGCTCGCCCTGCGACCGCGGACGGTGACCGGCCCGGGAGCTGAGCTGCAGACGCGGCCACTGCTGGCCCTCGGTGCGGGGCTCGGAACATGGATCGGCCAGTTCCTGGTGGTCATCGCCCTGTTCATCATCGGCGCGGTGGTGGCCGCGCTGGCCGGACCGATTGGCGGCGCGTTCTTCGTGCCTGCGATGCTGGTCCTGCTGCTGATCGCGGTGCTGACCGTCGTCAGCCAGGTCCCCGTGGCGATGGCGATCGGAAGCTTCGCCTGGCGTCGCCGTGACCCCTCGCCGTATCTCGCCTATGCGGCCGGCGCCGCTATCTGGGCGGCTGTCCTGTTCGTCACCGGCCTGATCAATGGCGGCCTGGGCTTCCTGGCCTACCTGGCGGGATGGATCATGGCGCTCGGAGCGATCACCCTCTACGCGCTCCGCACCCGCAGCGATCCCCTGTTCGTCACGCGCGCGGAGCCGGTCGTCGCGGTCGCCCCGCCACCCGAGCAGCCTCCCGCGCCGCAACCGCCGGCGCCGTAGCGGTAGCGGCCCGGCCGCGCCTCAGACCGCCAGAGGCTCCCGGAACTCGCCGTACACGCGGCGCAGCACTCCACACATCTCGCCGATGGTCGCGTACGCGCGGACCGCCTCGATGATGGCCGGCATGAGGTTCACATCCCCGTGGCGCGCCTCCTCGTGCAGCCGGCGCAGCGCCTCCGCGTGGACGTCCGCGTCCCGCTCGGCACGGATCCGTGCCAGGCGGTCGAGATGCCGTCGCTCCTGCTCCGCGGAGATCGTCAGCAGCGGAATCCGCGCCTCCTCGTTCGGGTCGGCGTGTCGCGTGACACCCACGATCTCCCGCTCGTGGGCCTCCAGCTCGCGCGTCTGCTCGTAGGCGGCATCGGCTATCTCGGCCTGCGGGAAACCGGCCTCCAGGGCGGCGACCATGCCGCCCATCTGGTCGATGCGGGCGATGTACTCCCACGCACGCTGCTCGGTCTGGTTGGTGAGCGTCTCGACGAAGTACGAGCCGGCGAGCGGGTCGACGGTGTTGGCCGCGCCTGATTCCTCGGCCAGGATCTGCTGCTGCCGCAGGGCGAGGAGGGCCGCATCCTCCGAGGGAACCGCCCACGCTTCGTCGTACGCATCGGTATGCAGGCTCTGGGTGCCGCCGAGGACTCCGGCAAGCGCCTGGATGGCGACCCGGGTCAGGTTGTTGAGTGGCTGTTGCGCGGTCAGCGACACGCCCGCGGTCTGGGTGTGGAACCGCATCCAGGTGGAGCGCTCGTTCTCCGCCCCGAATCGCTCCCGCGAGAGCTTGTACCAGATCCGTCGCGCGGCGCGAAACTTGGCGATCTCCTCGAAGAAGTCGTTGTGGCTGTTGAAGAAGAACGACAGTCGGGGAGCGAAGTCGTCGAAGCGCAGGCCTCGAGCCAGGGCGTCTTCGACGTAGGCGATGCCGTCGGCGATGGTGAAGGCCAGCTCCTGCACCGCGGTCGAGCCTGCCTCCCGAATGTGGTAGCCGCTGATGCTGATCGTGTTCCAGCGCGGCATCTCGCGCGTGCCGAACTCGACCGTATCGGTCACCAGCTTCAGGGAGGGCCCCGGTGGAAAGATGTACTCCTTCTGGGCAATGAACTCCTTGAGGATGTCGTTCTGCAGCGTGCCGGACAGCTGCGCACGCGGCACTCCCATCTTCTCGGCCGCCACGATGTACATCGCCCAGATCATGGCCGCCGGCGAGTTGATGGTCATCGAGGTCGACAGCTCACCGACCGGCAGGTCGGCGAGCAGCAGCTCCATGTCGGCCAGGCTGCTGACCGCCACGCCGCACGTCCCGAACTCGCCCTCGGCGAGCGGCTCGTCATGGTCGTAGCCGTACAGGGTCGGCATGTCGTAGGCGATCGACAGCCCCGTGCCGCCGGCGGCGATCAGCTTCTTGAACCGGTCGTTGGTGTCCTCCGCGGTCCCGAAGCCGGCGAACATGCGCATCGTCCACAGGCGGCCCCGGTGTCCGGTGGGATGGATGCCGCGCGTGTACGGCGGTTCGCCGGGGAGACCGAGGTCGTCGATCTCGTCCCACGTCGGTGAGCCCTCCGTGGGACTGAACCGATACCGCGGCCGGCCGCGGTCAGGATCGTTGGCCGGATCGGCGAGGTGCGCCGGGGTATACACGCGCTCGATCTCGACGCCGCTCTGGGTGATGAATCGCGACTTGCGCTCCGGCGACTTCTCGAGCACCGGCTCCAGGCGCTGCTCGCGCCACATCCGCTCGTGCTCGGACCATCGGTCCGTCCGGCTGCTCATCG
>JALYXZ010000074.1 GCA_030946825.1 Chloroflexota bacterium
CCACCCCCCGGATTCCGTCCGTCCCGAACAGGCGGCCCACTCAGGGGCTCGGAGAGGGGGCGGGGGTCTTGGGCGGCGTGATCTGCACCGCAACGCTCGCCGGCGAGATGCTCACCAGCTGAATGCCGGCAGGCGGCGAGAGCGTGGGCTGTACGTTCTGCTGGCCGGGCGGGAGACCGGTCACGTCCAGGATCGGCGTGATCGCGGCACCCCTGAGGGCCGCCAGCGCGGTCTGCGTTCCGGACATCGTGACGGCAACCTGGTCGACGAGCGGGAGACAGGCAGAGCCCGACGGGGCGCCTCGACAGATGAGCCCGACCAGGAAGGTGCGGGTGCCGGTGGCGGCCGTGACCGGCACGCTGATCTGGACGGTCGCGGGCGCTCCGTCGGCGAGCCGCGTCCCCTTCGGCACCACCAGGCGCGCGGTCGCCACAAGCTGTCTGGCAGCGCCGGTCACCGAGATCGGCTGGGTGTCAACCTCGGTGACACCGCTGAGCGTCGCCGGCGCTCCGCGCACCGTGACGACCGGAGGATCCACGCTGAGGACGCCCAGCACGTAGCCGGTTGCCGGCGTGCCCTGCAGCACCGGCCGAACGGGCACCGTCTTGCTCGTCTCGACGGCCCGCACCGCGATCGAAACCGACGCCTGGCGTGGGCTCACCTCGATTCCGTCGACGCGCTGGCCGGAGAGATCGACCGGCTCCAGATCGACCTGGCGCGAAACGTCCAGACCCGACGCCTCGATCGTGACCCGGGCCATGGCGCGCACCACCTGGCTGACCCGGGAGCGCGGCCCGGAGACCTGGGCCTGGGCAGGAGTGGCGACCGGCGTCGAGATCTCGAACCCCTCCGGCACGGTCCCGCGATCGACGACCACCGGCACCGTCTTGGTGTCCACCTGGTCGAGTGTCACCGAGACCTGCTGGCGGGAGTAGCTGAGCACCGTCAGCCCATCGATCAGCGATCCGACCTTGACCGGCAGCGACTGCGCCTCACCGATGTGCTGCATGTCGTACTTGGACAGATCCAAGGTCGCGCTGAACGCGTCGACGGTAGGGCGCGCGAGGTCTCGCGTGGCCCGGTAGTGGAGGTCGATGGTGCCCAGCGGCGGCCCGATGTTGACGCAGCAACTCGGCTGCCCGATGGCCCGGACCGGCACCCCTAGCACGTCGGCTTCGCTGAACGACCCGGAGTAGACCAGGCCGGTGTAGAGCACCATCGACAGCGCCACGGCCGCCAGCTTCAGGTGCCAGTTGCGAAACAGGAGGCTCATCTGGCCGGGCGCTCCCCGGGAACGACGGCGCGTGGCTGCGCGCGACGCTCGATGGCCTGCGGTGCTCCGGCGTCCGGCGGCGGCGCCTCGCCGGGCTCGTCGTCACGCGCCGCCCGGCCGCGGCCATTGGCCCCGGTCCCCGCCTCGGACGGCGATGGCGACGGCGGGTTCGGCCGCCGCTCCTGCGGCGTGCGGCGGCGTTCCGCGGCGCGCCGTTCACCGACGATGCGCTCGTCAGGATCGATCGGCGCCTGCTCCGGCGGATCCGGATCTCGCATCTGCCACCGGCCCTCCAGCGTGCGACGCAGGAATGGGACGGCCCGGCGCGGTGCCTGGGGCCGGATGAGGTTGAAGATCCGGCGCCGCAGCTTCTCCTCGGTCAGATTGCGCTCGATTCGGCCGCGCATCACCAGCGAGATGGACCCGGTCTCCTCGCTGACCACCACCACGATGGCATCGGTCTGCTCGCTGATCCCGATCGCGGCCCGGTGTCGCGTCCCGTAGCGCTCGGAGTCGAGCACGTTCTGAGACAGGGGCAGCAGGACGCCGCCGGCCAGGATCTGATCGTGGCTGATGACCACCGCCCCGTCGTGCAGCGCCGTGCCGCGGTAGAAGATGGTCGCCAGCAGCTCGGCTCGCAGATCGGCATGGATCATCACTCCGGTCTCCGACGCGAGGTCCTGGAGGCCGGTGTCGCGCTCGAGCACGATCAGGGCGCCGTGGCGTGAGCCGGCAAGCAGGCGCGCCGCCCGGCTGATCTCGTGCGCGACCCGCTCGGCGGTGGCGACCTCGCTGGAGACGAAGAAGCGGTTCACCGAGCCGACCCGTCCGATCTGCTCCAGCGCGCGGCGCAGCTCCGGCTGGAAGACGACCACGATCGCGAACAGCCCGACGAACGAGAGGGTCTGCAGAATCGACGACACGAGCCGGAGCTGCAGGGCCTGCGCGACCAGGTACAGGGCGTACACGAAACCGAGCCCGACGACGATCCGGACCGCCCGCGTGCCGCGGATGACGATGAACAGCCAGTAGATCAGCACCGCCACCAGCAGGATGTCGATCAGTGACGTCCAGCTGCCGCGGAGGAACGTGTCGAAGAAGTCGCGGACCGCGCTCAGCACGGGGCAGAGGATACCATCGGGCCCCGGCGCCTCCGCCGAGCCCGATATGGCCGATGGTCGCCGAAGGCGATCAGCGCTTCGTGTACTGCGGCGCCTTCCGAGCCCGCTTCAGGCCGTACTTCTTGCGCTCCTTGGCGCGCGGATCGCGCGTCAGCAGCCCCGCCTGCCGAAGCCGGGATCGGGCATCGGGATGAGCGCTGACCAGCGCGCGGGCGATGCCGTGCCGGATTGCGCCTGCCTGCCCTGAGAAACCGCCTCCCGCCACCAGGATGCTCGCGGAATAGCGTCCCTCGGTGTCGGTCACCCGGAACGGAAGGCGCAGCGTGCCCAGGGCCGCGTTGCGGCCAAAGTACTCGCCCACCGGCTTGCCGTTGACCACGATGCTGCCGTCCCCGGGAAGCAGCCGGACGCGTGCGACCGCGGTCTTGCGTCGCCCGGTGCCGTAGATGTAGTTCGTGCTCACTTCGTCCTCATCATCACAGCGCGACGTCGGTCGGCTGCTGCGCCTGGTGCGGGTGCGCGCTGCCCGCGTAGACCTTCAGTTTGCGGAACATCGCCCGCCCCAGGCGATTCTGGGGCAGCATGCCCTTCACCGCCCGCTCGATGACCAGCTCCGGCTTGCGAGCCATGAGCGCTTCGAGGCTCTCCTCCTTCAGCCCGCCGGGGTAGTTCGAGTGGCGGTAGTACCGCTTCTGCACGAGCTTGTTGCCCGTCACGCGGATCTTGCCGGCGTTCAGGACCACCACGTGATCGCCGGTGTCGAGATGGGGTGAGTAGGTCGGCTTGTGCTTCCCCTCGAGCAGTGTCGCGACGCGCGTCGCCAGCCGACCGAGCGTCTGGCCGCTGGCATCAACCACCCACCAGCGCCGCTCGATCTCGTTCGCCTTGACTGCGTACGTCTTCATCATTGCTCCGCTTTCTGACTGGGCCGATGTCGTGCGCCGTGTCCCGCCACGCCGCCCTGCTGATTCGAATAGATGACTCGCTCGAGGACCAGTCCGCGCGCCGGGGCCGCCTGCCCGTGGAGCGCACGCCGTCCCGCTCCGAGGAAGCCGGCGACCGCCTGCGCGTCGAGCCGGCCGCGGCCGACCTGCAGCAGGACGGCGACGATGCTTCGCACCATCCGGCGCAGGAACGCGTTCGCCACCACCCGGATCTCCACCAGGTCGCCACGCCGTGTGATGCGCACCTCCCGTAGCTCCCGCACCGTCCGTCCGTGCACATCGCTCCCGAAGGCGCCGAAGTCACGCTCGCCGAGCAGCTGCGCGGCGGCGAGACGCATGGCACCCACGTCGAGCGACTCGTCGATCTCGAGCGTCCGATGCCGGTCAACCGGGACCCGCGCCCCGTTCATCCGGATCCGGTAGCGGTAGGCGCGCGCGAGCGCATCCCGCCGCGGCTCGAAGCCCGGAGGCGCCGACCGGAGCGCGCGTACCGCCAGGTCCGGCGGCAGGACGGCGTTCAGCCGTCGTTGCAGCTCCCGCCATCCGACTCCGTCTCCGCCGGGTGGCGGCGACGGAAGGCAGAAGGCGGCGACCTGGCCGGTGGCATGCACGCCGGCATCGGTTCGCCCGGCGAATCGGACTCGCACCCGCTCGCCGGTCAGTCTGTTAAGCGCCCTCTCCAGCTCCCCCTGCACCGTCCGAGCGTTCGGTTGGTACTGAGAGCCGGCAAAGGCGGTCCCCTCGTATTCGATGACCGCCCGCGCGCAGCGTCGCGCCCCGACGGCCATCAGCCTGAAATGCGCTCGCTACACGAGCTCGATCTGGACGATCGGCGCAGCGTCGCCGAGCCGGGGCCCGAGCCGAACGATCCGCGTGTAACCCGAGCTCCGCTCGGAGTACTTCTCGGCAATCTCGCCCATCAGCTTGTCGACGATGAGCGGCTCGTGCGGCATGTCCGCCGCGAGCGACCGTCGTGCCATCAGGCCGCCGCGCTTCGCGGTGGTGATCATCCCCTCCACGACGCCGCGGACCTCCTTGGCCTTGGCCTCGGTGGTCTTCACCTTCTCGTAGCGAAGCACCGCGACCGCCAGGTTCTCCAGCATGTGGACCCGGTGATCAGCCTTGCGGCTCAGCTTGCGGCCCGCGGTGCGATGTGGCATCGGTCTAGCTCTCCCGATCCAGCTCGGCGGCAACCGCCTCGTCGAGCTCGGCCGACGCGGGCAGGTCCGACTCGTCGGTGGCGCCGTCGACCTCGTCGGGTGAGATGAAGCCGCGCAGCGCGAGCCGCTCCTTCATCTCGTCGAGGCTCTTCTTGCCGAAGTTGCGCATCCGCAGCAGCTCCTCGTCGCCGAGCGCCAGCAGCTGGCCGATCTTGGTGATGTTGTTCCGCTTCAGGCTGTTGTAGGCGCGCATCGGGAGGTCGAGCTCCTCGATCGGCGCCTCCAGCAGGTTGGCGGAGACCGGGGCGGCGGATTCCTCGCCGCCGCCGATCGGCCGGCGCCCGATCTCCGAGAAGCGGCTGAACTCGCGGACGAGGATGTCGGCCGCGGACGAGAGCGCCGCCTGGGGCGTGCTCGTTCCATCGGTATCGATCTCGATCGTCAGCTTGTCGAAGTTCGTCATCTGGCCGACGCGGGTGTTCTCGATGCTGAAGTTCACGCGTCGCACCGGGGAGAAGATGGCATCCACCGGAATGACCCCGATCGCCATGTCCTCGCCGTGCTCCGCGGGGCGGTAGCCGACACCGGTCTCGACCGTCAGGTCCATCTCGATCGATCCTTCGTCGGAGTCGAGGGTCAGGATCACGAGCTCGGGGTTGACGATCTCGATGTCCGCCGACTCGACGATATCGGCCGCGGTTACCGGACCGGCGCCGCGCTTGACGAGCCGCAGCGTGACCGCGTGATGTGCGAACGAGCGCAGACGCAGTTTCTTGACGTTCAGGACGATCTGGGTGACGTCCTCCTTGACGTTCTCGATGGTGCTGAACTCGTGGAATACGCCGGTGATCTGGATGGAGGTCACCGCCGCGCCCTCGAGGGAGTTCAGCAGGACGCGGCGCAGCGCATTGCCCAGTGTGACGCCATAGCCCGCCTGGAGCGGGTTGACCTCGAACCGGCTTGCATTGCCGGTGTTCTCGACCTCCTCGATGCGGGGGGTCGTCTCAAGTTCGATCATCAGGAAGGGTGACTCCTAGCGCGAGTAGTACTCGACGACGAGCTGCTCGTTGAATTCGACCGGCATCTGGTCCCGGGCCGGCTCGCTCAGCACGCTGCCTGCTAGCTTCGCGGGCTCCACGCTGACCCATCCGGGGACCTGCGCGGACTTCATGTGCTCAGCTCCGACCTGGAACACGTCGCGGGCGCGGCGGCTCTCCCGGACCTCGACGCGGTCACCGACCTTGGTGCCGAAGCTCGGGATGTTGGTCGGGACGCCGTTGACGGTGAAGTGGCCGTGGCTGACCAGCTGCCGTGCCTGCGGGCGCGAGAGCGCGAAGCCCATCCGATACACGACGTTGTCGAGGCGCATCTCCAGCATGCGGAGCAGGTTCTCGCCGGTCATTCCCTTGCGCTGGTCGGCCTTGTCGAAGTAGTTGCGGAACTGGCGCTCGAGGACCGAGTAGCTCTTGCGGACCTTCTGCTTCTCGCGCATCTGCAGGCCGTACTCGCTCACCTTGCGGCGCCGCTGGGTGTTCATCCCCGGCGGCGTGCTGCGCCGCTCGAAGGAGCATTTCTTGGTGTAGCAGCGCGTCCCCTTGAGGAAGAGCTTGAGCCCCTCGCGGCGGCAGATCCGGCACACAGCATCCGTATAGCGGGCCATCGGCTACACCCTCCGCCGCTTGGGCGGGCGGCAGCCGTTGTGCGGGATGGGGGTGACATCGGTGATGGCCGTCACGTCCAGGCCGGCGGTCTGAAGGGAGCGGATGGCCTGCTCGCGGCCTGCGCCCGGACCCTTGACGAAGACCTCGATCTGGCGCATGCCGTGCTCCATCGCGCGGCGCGCCGCGCCATCGGCGGTCTGCGAGGCGGCGTAGGGCGTGCTCTTGCGCGAGCCCTTGAAGCCGACCAGGCCGGCGCTTCCCCAGCTGATCACGTTCCCGGTCGTGTCCGTGATGGTCACGATCGTGTTGTTGAACGTCGACTGGATGTGGGCGTGACCGACCGGGACGTTCTTCCGTTCGCGCTTCTTTGCGCGCGGGGCGCGCTTGCGTTCAGCCATGGAGCTCCTGTGTGCGATCGTTCTGATCGGATCGTGCTGTGTTCGTTGCTCAGTTGGCCGGAGCGGGTGTACGTGTCCCGCGCCGGGTTACTTCTTGCGGCGGATGCCGACCGTCCGGCGAGGGCCGCGGCGCTGGCGCGCATTCGTCTTGGTCCGCTGGCCGCGGACCGGCAGGTTGCGCCGATGACGAACGCCCCGGTAGGAGCCGATCTCCATCAGCCGCTTGATGTTGAGGCTCACCTCGCGGCGCAGGTCACCCTCGACCTTGAAGCGCCGGTCGATGATCTCGCGGAGCCGGTTCACTTCTTCCTCGGTCAGGTCTCGTGTCCGCGTCTCGGGCGAGACATTTGCTGCCGACACGACCTGCCTGGCCGAGGTGGGACCGATGCCGTGGATGTAGGTGAGCGAGATCACCACGCGCTTCTCGCGCGGGATGTCGACGCCGGAGATTCGGGCCATTCGCTATCCCTGCCGCTGCTTGTGCTTGGGGATGACGCAGATGACCATGACCACCCCTGACCGCTTGATCACCTTGCAGCGCTCGCAGCGGGGCTTCACGGAAGCGGAAACCTTCATCTCATCCTGTACGTGATGCGACCCCGGGTGAGGTCGTAGGGGCTCAGCTCGACGCGGACCGTATCGCCTGGCAGGATGCGGATGAAATTCTGCCGGAGCTTCCCGGAGATGTGGGCCAGGACCTCGTGGCCGTTCTCCAGGCGAACCCGGAACATCGCGTTCGGGAGCGGCGTCACGACCTCGCCCTCGACCTCGATGGCATCCTTTTTCGCCAAGCGCTGCGCACCCTCGTCTGCTGCTGGATATTGCGGGTTGGGAACACACGGAAAGGCCGCCGCACTGGGCGACCCACAGACCGAGCAGTGTACCGATTCACCCCGATCGGCGCAAGCCCGTCACGACTCCAGCCGGTTCGCGGCAGCCCTCCTCGTCGCGGACGGCCGCCGCTGGGGCATGATGCCGCGGTGGGACGCAGCCGATGACAGATGACCGACAGCCGCCCGCGCAGCGGCCGGCTGGCAATCCACGAGCAGCCGGCTGGGATCAAGCCTACTCCGATGGCTGGGCACCGTGGGACATCGGTCGGCCACAGCCAGCGTTCTTGGGCCTGGCCGATGCCGGCGAGGTCGTCTCGCCGGTCCTCGACAGTGGCTGCGGAACCGGAGAGCACGCGCTGATGCTGGCCGAGCGCGGAATCGAGGTGCTGGGTGTCGATCTGTCCCCGACCGCTATCGAGCGTGCCCGCGCCAAGGCGCGTGACCGAGGCCTGGCGGCCGAGTTCGTGGCGGGAGATGTGCTGGAGCTCGACCGCCTGGCCCACGCGACCGATTCCGGGCCGCGATTCGCCTCCGTGATCGACTCCGGCACCTTCCACACCTTCGATGATGCCGACCGCGCGCGATACGTGCGCTGTCTCGCAGCGGTGGTGCGCGAAGGTGGCGCGCTGCACCTGCTTTGCTTCTCGGAGAAGGTACCCGGCAATCTCGGTCCCCGCCGGATCTCCCAGGCTGAGCTGCGGCACGCCTTCCGCGACGGCTGGTCGGTCGAGCGCATCGATGCTGCCGAGTTCGAGGTCAACGGCGACTGGCCGCAGGAGCGGCCCCGCGCCTGGCTGGCCAGGATCGTGCGCGTGCCGGACTGAGCGGGCCCTGACCTATTGGGTGAGCACCTCGGGGCGTGACTCGCCGATCGCGATGGTGTTCTCGAAGTGGGCCGACAGGCTTCCGTCCGCGGTTCGCACCGTCCAGCCGTCGTCCTCGACGTACACCTCGTCGCCGCCGAGATTGAACATCGGCTCGATCGCCAGACACATGCCCGCCTCGAGGCGCAGGCCGGTGCCCGGCCGCCCGTAGTTGGGAACATTCGGCTCCTCGTGCATCGCGGTCCCGATCCCGTGGCCCACGAACGGGCGGACCAGGCCGTAGCCACCCTGCGCTGCAACCGCCTCGATCGCCGCGCCGACGTCGCCCAGCCGGTTGCCGGCGACGGCCGCCGCGATGCCCGACTCCATGGCGCGGCGCGTGGCGTCTATCAGGTCCAGGGCCGCGGGGTTCGCCACCTGGCCGACCGGGTAGGTTCGGGCGCAGTCGGCGTGCCAGCCCTCCCAGATGCAGCCGATGTCGAGGCTCACCACGTCGCCCTCGCGAATTCGGCGCGTGGACGACGGGATGCCGTGGACGACCTCGTCGTTGACCGACGCGCAGATCGATCCGGGGAAACCGTAGTAGCCCTTGAACGAGGGCACGGCACCGGCCCTGCGCATCATGCCGTCGGCGAGCCGGTCGAGCTCGGCGGTGGTGATCCCGGGCCGCAACGCGCCCTCGAACGCGACCAGGATCTCGCTCAGGATGGCGCCGGCGCGGCGCATCCTCGCGATCTCCTCGGGACGCTTGATGGTGATCAGGCTGCGCGCCCGTCGGGACAGGCCGACAGCCGTTCCACCCGATCCGTCTCGGTGACCCTTGGTGAACGCATCTTTCATGGCGATCAGGTGCGTTCCGGAGTGGCGTTGGCGCTCCGCAGAATGGCCTCCGTCACCGACTCGATCGGCCGTGTGCCGTCGATCTTGTCGACGATCCCCGCCTGACGAGGGGGATCGCCGGAGGCGTGGTACGGCGTCCCGCAGGTGGGGCACACGAAGCGGCCGGCGACGCGCTGGATC
>JALYXZ010000101.1 GCA_030946825.1 Chloroflexota bacterium
TCACCGAGGGCGCAGCCAGCAACGGCAGCACGTGGTCCGCGCCGTGGCCGGGCGAGCCGTGCCGGTGTCGCCATCGGTCATCCCGCCGAAGCACAGCGGCGACCGTGTCGAGCAGGTCCTGGTCCGATCCGCTGCCGAGCTCCATGACCAGCAGGCCGGCGGTGGCATGCGGCACGAATACGTTCAGCAGGCCGTCCTCGCCGCCGGCGACGTCGGCGAGAAAGCCGGTGCATTCCGAGGTCAGGTCACGGGCGGACGGCTGGCTCGGGGTGTCAACACCGATCTCGCGTGATTCCACCGGCCGAGCGTAGCATCGCGCTATCATCCGCGCCGATGATCGCTTCACAGCCTCTGCGCGCTTCCGGCGCCTTCGTTTCCACCCTTCTCGCCCTGGGGATCGTCGCCGGCTGCAGCAGCCAGGCTGCCCCCACCGTATCGCCCACCGCCACGCCCAGTCCGAGCGCCAGCCCCAGCCCAACGCCGACGCCCAGGCCCACTCCGGCGCCGACCCCGGTCCCGCTCGACCAGGGCCTCCTGAACCGCCGGCTGACGGTGATGGTCATCGGCAACGACTCGAATCCTGACCGCGCGTCGCGCGGCATGTTCGTGCGCACCGACTCGATCATGGTCGTCAGCGTGAATGCCGCACACACCCGGATCGCGATGGTCTCCCTGCCGCGCGACACGGTCGACATCCCGCTCGGCAACGGTGGGGTATGGCGCGACAAGGTGAACGGGATCCAGACCACCCTGGGCGTGCAGGCCATGAAGCGCGCGATGGCCGCCA
This sequence comes from Chloroflexota bacterium, assembly GCA_030946825.1. GTDB lineage: Bacteria > Chloroflexota > Limnocylindria > QHBO01 > QHBO01 > QHBO01. Next base: position 788 of record JALYXZ010000101.1, read on the forward strand.
CCCTGGGCGTCCCGATCGACTACTACGTCGAGGTCAACATGCCGGACTTCGGCGGCATCGTGAGCGCGGTGGGGGGCGTGGACGTGGTCAATCCCTATCCGCTGTACGACGCGCCGCTGAACCTCTCGCTTCCCGCGGGACGTGTCCATCTCGACGGCAACGGGGCGGCGCGCTACGTTCGCACCCGGGACCAGGACAGTGATTTCGCCCGCGCCGGCCGACAGCAGCAGGTCCTGCTGGCGCTGGTCGCAAAGCTGGTGAACCCCAAGACCAAGATCGACCTGGCCGCGCTGCTGTCACGCCTCCACTCGCTGCGCACCGATCTCCCGCTCGCCAAGCTGCGAACCCTGCGCGAGATCGCGGTCCGCAGCGGCCGGGCCAGGGTGACCCGCATGGTCCTGGCGCCACCCCAGTTCTCGTTCTTTGCCGGCATCGAGCCCAACAGCCCGCGCGGCTGGATCATCATCCCCAACATCGCGGCGATCCAGGCCTACGTGCGCAGCGTCATGACCGGCTGATCGGCGGGCGCCGGCGCGTCGCGCTCCGCCGCGGGGAGAGGAGGCCGGACGGGCCGGCTACTCGGCCGGCGCCTCGGTGACCGTCTGGCGGGTGCCGCACCGGTAGCAGCGCTCGTCGGCGGCCCGGACTTCGGCCCCGCAATTGGCGCAGCTGACCAGCAGGTCAGCCTCGCACACCGGGCAGTAGCGTGCCGTGGCGCCGAACTGCAGGCCGTCGGTCGTGCAGTAGGGAACGCCGCGCGGCGCGGCAATCGCGCCACCTGGCGCGCGCGGCAGCGGGGACGGCTCGGCGACCGCCTCGCCCTCCGGCCGGAGGCCGACCTGCGAGACGCGCAGATAGCCGACGATCAGCCCCAGCAGGTACAGCCCGACGAGGCCGACCAGCAGGAACGGGAACACCGTCGCGCCAGTCGAGCCCAGGTGGTTGGCGACCCATTCGATCGCGCCCTTGATGTCCATCGGCGCCGGGATTCTAGCACCGGCATCGGCCGATCGAGGGCTGCTAGACTCGCCGCCACGCAGCCCCACGGGAGCACATGCCGCGGCCACGGCTCGATCCACGCACCCCGCTCACCGAGCTCCATGTGCATCTCGGCGCCGCGGTCACGCCCGCGATCATGTGGGGCATCGCCCACGCCCAGGGCATCCGCCTGCCGACCAAGGACTACTGGGCATTCCGTGACCTGATCACGGTCGGGCGCCGGCGCCGCTCCTTCCAGGCCTACCTGGACCTGTTCCACTGGACCGAGCTGATCCAGTCGAGCCCGATCGCCGTGGAGCGCAGCGTGTACGAGGTCATCGGCGGAGCGTATCGGCGCAACAACGTGACCCAGCTGGAGCTGCGCTTCAACCCCATGAAACGCAACCGCGGCGGTGAGCAGGACCTCGACCACATCATCGCGGCGGCGGTCCGGGGCATGGACCGCGCCGTCCTCGAGTACCCGCAGGTCAAAGCGGGGCTGATCTTCTGCCTCGACCGTGCGTTCTCGCGGCAGCTCAACGAGATCATCGCTGCCAAGGCGATCAGCTGGCGGAGCCGCGGAGTGGTCGGCGTCGACATCGCCGGTCCGGAGGTGAGCGGCTTCCGCTTCGCGGACTACCGTGACGTGTTCGAGGCGTGCCGGCGCGCAGGCCTGGGCCTGACGGTCCACGCAGGCGAGGTCGGCGGCCCCGCGGAGGTCCGTGAGGCGGTCGAGGCGCTGGAGCCGGACCGCATCGGGCATGGCATCCAGAGCGGGCGCGACCCCTCGGTGATGGGGCTTCTGCGCGAGCGCGGCGTCGTGTTGGAGATCTGCCCGAGTTCCAACCTCAACACTCGCGTGGTCCGCACCGTGGCCGACATGCGGCGCCTGATCCGCAGCCTGGTGGAGCACGGTGTCCAGTTCGGGCTCTCGACCGATGGACCGGAGATGCTGCGCTCCTACCTGCGCGACGAGATCGAGATGCTGCTGCGCAACCAGATGCTGTCGCTGGACGAGGTGGAGGCGGCGGTCGCGACCGCCGAGCGGGCCTCATTCGTCGACCGCGTCCCGGTGGCTGGACGCGTGCCGGTCACGCGCTCGACGCCCTCCGCCGGCCGCGCGTCGATCGCCCTCGGGCTGGAAGCCTAGGCCGATATACTGCCGGCCGTGTCTTCCATCTGGCGGCCGGTTCGAGAGCGAAACCCCGCCCGAAGCCTGATGGTGGTGGTTGCCCATCCGGGCGACGAGGCGTTTGGCTTCGCCGGAGCGATCACCGAGGCGGTCGCCGCCGGAGCCTACGTCGTGGTGGTGTGTGCCACCCGCGGTTTCTTCGATCCGCGCCTGCTCGACAAGGCGCCCGCCCCGGGCGGACGGAACCGCAGCTACGCGAAGCCGGTGGTGTGGCGGAACATCGACAACGTGCGCGAGGACGAGATGCGCCGCAGCGTCGCCCTGCTCGGCGTTCGGGTGCTGCGCATGCTCGACTACGCGGAGGACACCCTGGACAAGGTCGATTTCGACGAGCTCGTGTCCCGCATCGTGGAGCCGATCCGGATGCACCGCCCAGAAGTGCTGATCACCTTTGGAGCCGATGGCGTCACCGGCGACCGCGATCACCAGGCGATCTCCCGCGCCGTGGATCTCGCGTTCGATGCCGCCGGCCGTCCGCTGAGCTACGAGGACGACCTAGAGGAGGACCAGGCGGCGTGGCGCTGCGCCAAGCTGTACCACCTGGTCCTGCCGGCGGAGAAGGTCGCGCTGCTCGGTGACGCGGCGCCCGATCAGCTGCGCACGCTCGACGTCAGCCGGCCGACCCTGCACCTGGAGCTCGGAGAGCTGGCCGGGGTGAAGCTGGCGGCCATCAACCGCCATGTCTCCCAGACCGGCTCCAGCGGCGCGTTCGCGGATTGGACGCCAGAGGTGCGTGACCGCTTCCTCGCCTCGGAGGACTACCGGCTGGTGCGCTCCAACCTGCCGGTCGCCGCAGGCGCCTCCCTGAGCGATGGCGAGCGCGGGCTGTTCGACGGCCTTCCCTGAGGCCGAGTCTCGGGGGCCGGCGGGCGCCGGCGCACCGTCTCTGCTACGCTCGGAGCTCATCCATCGGTACCGGAAGGACACGCGCTGCGGCATGCCCGAGCTGCTCACCAACGAGAACATCATGTCCGCCCTGGGGCGGATCAAGGACCCGGAGATCGGTCGCGACCTCGTCTCGCTGGGCATGGTCAAGCGCGTCGAGATTGACGGCAGTGCGGTCGACCTGACGATCGAGCTGACCACGCCCGCGTGTCCGCTCAAGGCAACCATCGAGAGTGACATCACCACCGAGCTGTCGACGCTCGGAGCCAGCATCGTGCGCGTCGATTGGGCGAGCAACGTGAAGCGCTCGTTCGGCGGCCCGGCGGCGGACCTGATCCCCGGGGTGCGCAACACGATCGCGGTCGCGTCAGGCAAGGGCGGTGTCGGCAAGACGACGGTCGCCGTCAACCTCGCGGTCTCGCTCGCGCGCGACGGGGCGCGAGTCGGACTGCTCGACGCGGATATCACCGGACCCAACGTGCCGCTGATGATGGGCACCACCGGGGCGCATGTCACCGGGGTCGGGGGTCGGGTCAACCCGGTGGTCAGCCATGGCGTGCAGATGATGAGCATTCAATACTTCCTCACCGGAGACGCACCGGTCATCTGGCGAGGCCCGCTGATTCACTCGGCTATCCAACAGTTCCTGCGCGACGTGGAGTGGGGCGAGCTCGACTACCTGATCATCGATCTGCCGCCGGGCACCGGCGACGCAGCGCTCTCGCTCTCGCAGCTGATCCCACTCAGCGGGGCGGTGGTGGTCACCACTCCCCAGGAGGTCTCGCTCGCCGACGCGCGCAAGGCGATCGGCATGTTCAACAAGGTCAACGTGCGGACGTTCGGCGTGGTCGAGAACATGAGCGGCTTCATCTGCCCGAATTGCGGCGAGGAGCACGACATCTTCGGCTCGGGTGGCGGCGCAAAGATCGCGCGGGAGCTCGAGCTCGAGGTGCTGGGTCGCATCCCCCTCGAGCCGGGTGTCCGGACCGGGGGCGACGCCGGCGTCCCGATCACCTCTCCCCAGTACCCCGGCTCCGAGCAGTCGGTCGCCGCGCGCGCGCTTCGCGAGTTGGCGCGGACGGTGGCCGGTCGAGTCTCGGTGGCGTCGGCCCCCTTCGCCGCCGCAGCCGCATCTGCACCCGGCGCGGAGGCGGCGGCAGCAGCGCGCTGAGAGGTAGGTCCCGAGCGCCGCTCCCGCGTTACGTCGCCTTCGACTCTCGCTCATAGGGCTGGCCGTCGGCCGCGGGCGCCACGCTGCGCCCCACCACGCCGGCCAGGACGACGATGGTCACGATGTACGGAAGCGCGCTGAACAGCTGTGGCGGGACGGCGGTGAGGAAATTTCCCAGGTCGCCGGTCGGAGGTCCCTGGCGGATGGCGGTGCCGAGCGCATCGGCGACGCCGAACAGCAGCGCCGCGCCCACCGCGCCGACCGGAGTCCATCGGCCGAAGATGAGGGCTGCGAGTGCGATGAAGCCTCGACCGTTCGTCATGCCGCCCTGAAACGAGTTGCCGTACTCGATCGTGAACCAGGCACCGGCCATGCCGGCCAGCAGGCCGCCGAGCAGGACGTTGCGGTACCGCAGCGCGATGACATCGATGCCGACCGTCTCGGCGGCCCGCGGATGCTCGCCCACCGCGCGCGTCCGCAGGCCCCATCGCGACCGATACAGGAGCACCTGGAGGACCACGACGCCGACAAGCATCGAGAGCGTGATCGGCCCGTGCTCGATGACCGTGTTGAGCAGCCAGCCCAGGATGGGAATGCCATCCACGCCGGCCGGCAGCGACAGAGACGAGAAGTTGCCGGCGCTCGAGGGGGAGTTCTGGCTGATCAGCAGCCCCAGGTAGCCGGTGATCCCGAGCGCCACGATGTTGATGATCGTGCCGGAGATGATCTGGTCCGCGCGGACCGTGATTGACAGCCAGGCGTGGAGCGCCGAGACGAGTACGCCGGCCGCGAGTGCCGCCGCAAGGCCGATGAGCAGCGGCAGCGTGATCCCCAGCGGCCCTGGCGTCCCGGCCGGGAGCACCTGGCCGGCGAGCGCGGCGACGTACCAGGCGACGAATGCGGCGGTCAGCATCATCCCCTCGATGCCGATGTTCACCACCCCGCTACGCTCGTTCATGAAGCCGCACAACGCCCCGAGGCCGATCGGGGTGGCGAGCGTGATGATCAGGTTTCCGTTCTGGACGCTGACGACCACCAGGTAGCCCACGAACTGCAGCAGCAGGCCGATGACGGGGAGGTGGAGCAGGAAGTCCATCGGTCGCTACTTCGGCGTCTGGCTGCTGTACGAACGGGTGACGGTCTGCAGCTCGTCGACCTGGACGCGGGCGGCTCGGATGCGGAAGATGCGGCGGACCAGCAGCTCCGCGGCCAGGAAGAACAGGATCACGCCCTGCAGCACGTCGATCATCTGGACCGGCACGCCCGCCTGGATCTGCATCAGGTTGGAGCCGGCGCGCATGGCGCCGAGCAGCAGCCCGGATAAGAGAATCCCGATCGGGTTCGCGCGCCCGAGGAGCGCGACGGTGATCCCGTCGAACCCGACGTTGGTGGAGTAGCCCGCGGGCATGTAGCCGCTGATCCCCAGGATCTCGCCGGCGCCGGCGAGT
>JALYXZ010000103.1 GCA_030946825.1 Chloroflexota bacterium
GCTCCGGATCGGGGTCGATCAGCCAGCCCCGGTGGCCCGAGCAGATCGCAGATACGGTGACGCCCTCCCGGATCGCGTCCCGGGCGTGCTCCATGATCGGCTGGGAGGCGAGCTCGATCGCGTCGAAGCCCAGGCGACGGGCGTTCGCGAAGCGCTCCGCGATCGTACCGCCGGGCAGCAGGCCGTCCTGGATCGAGAGCTGGGTCATCGGCACGACCCGGGAAGCGCGCTGCTCATGTCCACCACATCGCGGTCGCGGGCTCGGAGAGGACCGCCGCGCGCAGCGTGGCGATGGCTCGCGACAGGCCCTCATCGGTCGAGGCCAGGCTGTCCTCGTGCTCGATCGACAGCACATGGTCGTAGCCCACCACCCTCAGCGCGCTCACGAACCGCTTCCAGAACAGCAGGTCGTGGCCGTCGCCGACGCTGCGGAAGACCCAGCTGCGGCGTGCCACGTCGCTGTAGCTCTCGAGGTCGAGCACCCCGTTGCGAGCCACGTTGTCCGCATCGAGCGCCGTGTCCTTGGCGTGCACGTGATAGATCGCCTTGCCGAGCTCGCGGATGGCGACGATCGGATCGATCCCCTGCCAGAACAGGTGCGATGGGTCCAGGTTGGCTCCGATCGTGTCGCCGATCTCGTCACGGAGCCTAATCAACGTCTTGGGGTTGTAGACCACGAAGCCCGGGTGCATCTCGAACGCCAGCCGGATCCCCTGCTCGGCGGCAAAGCCAGCCGCCCGGTGCCAGTGCGGCAGCACCACGTCGTCCCACTGCCAGCGCACGATCTCGCCGTACTCGGGCGGCCACGCGCAGGTGACCCAGTTCGGCTGTTTCGCGGAGGGGCCATCGCCGGGACACCCGGAGAAGAGGTTCACGGTGCCGATCTCGAGTTCCGCGGCAAGGCGAACGGTGTGACGGAAGACCTCGTCGTCGCGGCGCGCGCGGTCCGCATCGGGGTGTATCGGATTGCCGTGACACGACAAGGCGCTGATCACCAGCCCGCGCGAGCTGAACGCCTCGGCGAACGCGCGTCGGGCGCCGGCATCGGCCAGCAGCTCGGCAGGCTTGCAGTGACGGTCTCCGGGGTAGTTGCCGGCGCCGATCTCGACCGCCTGCAGGCCGAACCCCACGATCCGATCCAGCATCGGCTCGAGCTCGAGGCTGCCGAATACCGGATCGAAGACGCCGATCTTCATCGGGCCGCCCGCGAGCGACGAATGGGGGCCGCGCCGCCGGCCGCCCTGTCAGCCCTGTCCGCCCGGTCACCTCGGTCAGCTCCGTCCTGGCTTCGCCCGGCAGCTTCCGCCACCCGAGCGCTCCCCCGTTCGGTCCTGCCCTCGATCCGGACCCACCGCTCCTCGCGGGCGCTCTCCAGCGTCGCGCGCACGAATGCGAGGTGCCGCACGCCGTCCGCAAAGGTCGGGAGCGGAACATCGTCCGGGCGCGGCGGCTCGCCCCGGATCCGCGCGTAGGCGGCGGCGAGCAGGTTTCGCAGCGCGTCGGACCATCCCTGGTTGTGGCCGGCGGGCAGCTGCGCCAACCGCGCGGCCGATGGCGAGAGCGTGGCCGGGTCGCGGATATGCAGCTCATTCGGACCGCCCGACCGCCCGATCCACAGCTGGTCGGGCAGCTCCTGGCGCCAGGTTGCCGAGCCGGCATTGCCCTCGACGGTCAGCTCCAGATCGTTCTTGCGGCCGGCGGCCACCTGCGAGAGCGTCAGCGAGCCCAGCACGCCCGCCTCGAAACGCAGCAACAGGCTCGCCCGGTCCTCGGTGGTGACCGGTGGCCAGTCGCCGCCAGGCCCCGGGTGCTTGCCGTCACCATCGGCTTGGAAGGTCCTTTCGCTGCTGGGTGCCGGACGGCGGGGGTGCACGGTCCCCAGCTGAGCCATCACCGCCTCCAGCCGGAGCCCGGTGCTCACTTCAGCAAGGTCGATCCAGTGGGTGCCGATGTCTGCGACCGTGCGCGAGGGTCCGCCGCGGTTCGGGTCGACGCGCCAGTTGGTGGACGTCGGCGAGATGAGCCAGTCCTGGAGGTAGCGGCCGTGCACGCCGTGCACCGCTCCGAGGTCGCCGGACGCGATCCGGGCGCGCAGCTCGGCCACCATCGCGAAGAACCGATAGTTGTGACACAGGACCGTGAGGCGATCCGTTCGCGCTGCTGCCGCGGCCAGCTGCTCGCCATCCGACACCTGCAGGGCCAGCGGCTTCTCGCAGATCACGTGCTTGCCGGCGCGCAGGGCGGCGAGCGCGACCGGCAGGTGCAGGTGATTCGGGGCGCAGACGTGGATCACGTCCAGATCCGCCGCGCCGGTGAGCTCCCGCCAGTCGGCGGACCAACGCTCGACACCGCTTCGCCGGGCAGCCTGGGCGGCGCTCGTCTCGCTTCCGGCGGCGAGGATCACGACTTCCACCCCGGGCAACCGCCGGAGGGCGTCGATGTGCTGCGTGCCGGAGAACCCGGCACCGACGACGCCGGCCAGCAGTGTGCGCATCAGCGCCCTGCCGTCTGCGGGCCGACGGACGCCAGCTGGGAGTCACTGGGCCGGAGCCCGGCGTGGCCGATGTCGCCGCGCGCCGGGTCAACCGGTATCCGGGCGAGCGTGGCGGCCAGCTGCTCGCGAGAGAAGAGCTCGTCCGCCACCATGGCGGCAGCGCCCATCACCCCGCCCTGCTCCCCCAGCTCGGAGCGAACGATGAGCAGGTCCCTGGTCGCCAGCGGCAGGGAGCGTCGGTACACGGTCTGGCGGATGGCCGCCAAGAAGCTGTCGCCCGCCCGCGACACACCTCCGCCGATCACGATCAGCGACGGGTTGAAGAAGTTCACGACGCTCGCCAGCATGCTGCCGACCAGCGCCGCCGCGCGGTTCAGCAGCTCCACGCTGGCCGGATCACCGTGCGACGCTGACCAGGCGACGGACTCCGCGCTGAGGTGCCCCTCGCGCTCGAGGAGGGCAGCCAGGCGAGGACTTCGCCCAGCCCGAGCCACGAGCTCCGCGTCCCGAGCCACCGCCTGCCCGCCGGCCAGGGCCTCCAGGCAGCCGACGTTTCCGCAGCGGCAGGTCACGCTCCTGTCATCCGCCACCTGGATATGACCCACGTCGCCGGCGGCGCCCTGGGCGCCGCGGTGCAGAACGCCGTCCGAGATCAGACCGGCGCCGATACCGGTCCCGATCTTCACGAACACCACGTTGCGGTGGCCGCGGGCCGCTCCCAGCCGCCAGTCGCCCATGGCCATGATGTTCACGTCGTTGTCGACCCACACCGGAGCGCCATAGCGCGCCTCGAACTCGGCCCGGATCGGATACTCATTCCAGCCAGGCATGATCGGGGGCGCGATCGGCCGACCTGTTCCGAACTCCACCGGACCGGGGACTCCGATCCCGATGCCCCACACCGCCGGCGTGGGGTCCCGTTCCGACAGCAGCTCGCCAAACAGCTCGTGCACCCGGCCGAGGATGACCTCCGGTCCGTTGGCCACGTCCGCGGGCTCGCTGCGGTGCGCAAGCACGGTCGCGTCCAGCTGCGCCAGTGCTACGTCGATACTCGTGGCGCCCAGGTCGGCGGTCAGCAGGTGGCCGGCGTCGGACCGAAAGCGAAGGCGCCGAGCGGGACGACCGCCGGTGCTGACACCTTCGCCTTCGTCGAGCAGGCCGGCAGCGATCAGCTCGGCGACGCGCTGGGTGACCACGGCGCGCCCGAAACCGGTGCGCTCGGCCACCTCCGACCGCGAGGCGGCGCCGCGCAGCCGGACGGCATCGAGCACGGCGGACGTTGCATCGCCCACCTCACTGGCCATCCACTCCGGAGCGTCGCCCAGGTCTCGCGGCGCCTTCGGCATCGGAGCCAGTATAGTTTTGCCTGTCAACGGCGGAAGTGTGCGCCATGCATGCGAATGCCACACCCGAGGAGGGAGACCATGACCGCGCGGATCCTCATCACCGGCGGCGCCGGGACCCTCGGGCAGGCACTTGCGCCCGTCCTGCTGGCGCGTGGTGACCAGGTCCGTGCCCTGGACATCCGGGTGCCGACCAAGCCGACCCCGGGAGTGGAGTGGGTGACCGCCGACCTTCGGGAGCCGACCGCGGTGGCCCAGGCTGTCGAGGGGGTGGATGCCATCGTGCACGCGGCCGCATGGCACGGCATCCACCTGCGGGACCACCCCGCCACCGATTTCTGGGAGCTGAACGTCGACGCCACCTACCGCGTCTACGCGGCGGCGGCGGACGTCGGAATCGAGCGGGTCGTGTTGTGCAGCACGATGGGCGTCTACGGCGAGTCCCGGCGTCCCGCCGACGACGGACCGGCGGTCCGCATCCACGAGCGGCTGCCGCTCCTTCCCGGCGATGTGTACGGGCTCTCCAAGGTGCTGGCCGAGCAGACGGCCGCCTACTTCGACCGATCGCGCCAGGTGCGCGGAGTTGCCCTCCGCTTTGGCATGTTCGTCCCCGAGCCGTTCCTGCATGCCGGGATTCGCTTTCTGTACGGTGGCGTCGACGAGCGCGACGTCGCCGCCGCGGTGCTCGCCGCGCTCGAGGCGCTGCGGGACCGGCCGGCTGGCCACTTCGACGCCTTCAACATCGAGTCCCGGTTGCCGTACACCGAGGACGACGCCAAGCTCCTGCGGACGGATCCGATGACCGTGCTGGAGCGCCACTGGCCGGATGCTCCGTCGTTGCTCAAGGCGGCGGGCGCCCTGCCGTGGGGGCCGATCAGCGAGTGGTACGACATCGCCAGGGCGCGCGACGAGCTGAGCTGGCAGCCCCGCTACGGCTTCCCCGAGTTCCTGGAGGCGCTCCGTTCCGGCCGGACCGAGATCGGCGACAGCAACCCCTAGCCGGAATTCCAATGTCGCCGCCCGCCACCGGGTTCGGCGACCATCGGCCGATGATGACCGGGCCGTAAGATGACCACTCCATGTCCACCTCGGCCCACCGCCCCGCCGTGCCTGCTTCCGACCCGGTCTTCGCCATCGAGGCCGAGGACCTCGTCCGCAGCTACGAGACCCACACCGGCGTGCTCCGTCGCCACCGCCTCCACGTCGAGGCGGTGAAGGGCATCACCTTCGGCATTCGCTCCGGAGAGCTTTTCGGGCTGCTGGGGCCGAACGGGGCCGGGAAGACGACGACCATCAAGATGCTGATCACGCTTCTCCTTCCGACCAGCGGCACCGCGCGGGTGATGGGCTACGACGTGGTGCGGGATACGCAGGCGGTCCGGGAGCGGATCGGCTACGTGTTCGGCGGCGACCGGGGTCTGTACGACCGGGTTAGCGCGCTGGACAACCTGCGCTACTTCGCCGAGCTGTACGGCGTCGATCCCGCCTTCCAGCAGCGACGGATCGCCGAGCTGCTCGAGCTCGTCGGGCTCAGCGGCCGCGAGCGCGAGAAGGTGGAGGGCTACAGCCGGGGCATGCGGCAGCGGCTGCACATCGCTCGCGGCCTGCTCCACGACCCGCAGGTCCTCTTCCTCGACGAGCCATCGATCGGCCTCGACCCGGTGGGTGCCCGCGAGCTGCGCCAGACTGTCAAGTCTCTCGTCGAATCCGGCAAGACGGTGCTGCTCACCACGCACTACATGTTCGAGGCCGATGCGCTCTGCGACCGGATCGCGGTCATCAACGCAGGACGCATCGTGGCGGAGGGAACCGGCGCCGATCTCAAGGCCGCCGTGGCCAACCGGACGATCGTCGAGATCGAGACGTTTGGCGCATCGCCCGATGCAATCGAGCGGCTGCGCGCCGACCCCGAGGTGATCGCCGTCAACAGCGACCAGCGCGAGCAGAGCGAGATCTTCCTGGTCCAGAGCGAGACCGGCGCCCAGATCACTTCGCGGTTGCTGGCGGCGCTCGGCGACACGCGGATCGGCAAGGTCATCGCGCGCGAGCCGACGTTGGAGGACGCCTACGTGGACCTGATCGCCACCACCGGCGAGCCCGACGAGCGCAGCGCGCGGGCGGCATCGGTCCAATGAGCGGGCTGAATCGCGTGCGTCCCCTGCGGCTGGTCTGGTTCGTCACCTGGTTCAACGTGCGGATGCTGCTGACCAGCGAGTTCTTCATCCTCACCACCTTCATCACCCCACTCATCTTTGCGACCCTGGCCTTCCTGCTGTTTCGCTCCGGAGGGGGCACCGCCGGCCAGACGCTGCTGTACGTGGCACTGGGGAGCGGGATGATGGGAGTCTGGAGCACCACACTCTTCGGGTGTGGCGGGGCGATCGCCTGGCAGCGCTGGGAGGGCACCTTGGAGCTGCTGGTCAATGCGCCGAGCCGATACGACTTCATCCTGGCCGGGCAGACGCTCGGGACCGTGGTGTTGGGCTTCTACGGCATCGTAGCCACGCTGGCGTGGGGCGTCGTGCTGTTCGGGATGCCGATCGAGGCGAGCTTCCCCCTGATGCTCCCCTTCTCCCTCCTCGCCGCGGTCATCTCGCTCGGGGCGCTCGGTATGCTGATCGCCACCACGTTCGTCCTGTACCGGCACGCGAATGCGCTCGGCAACATGCTCGAGTACCCGATCTGGCTGATCGCGGGGCTGCTGGTGCCGATCAGCGCCCTTCCCTTCTGGGTGCGCCCGCTGAGCTGGCTGGTGGCGCCGACCTGGGGCATCGAAGCGATCCGCGGCGCAGCCATCGGTGCACGGCCGCCCTTCGGCCCGATCGCGATCTGCCTGCTGCTCGCCGTTGTCTACTACCTGCTCGCTCGGCTGATGCTGGTGGTGGTGCTCGCCAAGGCGCGACGAGACGCGACCCTCACGCTGCAGTGACCGGGGTGAGCATCTCCGTGTCCGCGGTCCGCATCAGGCCGCGTTCCGCCCGCGCCGCCTGGCGAACCTTCTGGCACGGCGGTCTGCTCTCCTACGGGATGCTCTTCAATTGGGCTCGCCCGTCGATCTACATCCCGACGCTGATCGTGGGCCCCACATTCCAGCTCCTGTTCTTTGCCGCCTTGGGCTCGTACGCGACCCACCGCTCGGCGGCGTACTTCGCCATCGGCAACGCGGTGCAGGCGAGCGCACTCGCCGGCGTGTTCGGGATGACCATGGCGATCTCCAACGAACGCTGGTTCGGAACGCTGCCGGCCATCCTGGCCACGCCCGCCAACCGCCTTGCGCTGTTCGCCGGCCGCTTCCTGCCGTTCCTGGCAAACGGGCTGATGGTGTCGCTGTACGCATTCGCGGTGGGCATCGTTTTCCTGGGCGTGCGCCTGGAGCTGCGCACCGTGGGGGTCGCCGCGCTTGCGCTACTCGCCACCGTGTTCAGCTGCAACGCCATCGGCGCGCTGCAGGGCGCCATCTCGCTTCGCCTGAGGGACGGGCTGTTCGGCGCCAACCTGCTGGTCATGGCCTTCCTGCTCTTCTGCGGCGTCAACATTCCCGTCGCGGAACTGCCCGGCTGGATGCAGGTCATCAGCAATCTGCTGCCCTTCACGCACGGGCTGCAGGCGGTGCGAGAGGCAGCCAACGGCGCCGGGCTGGCGCAGGTCGGCGGCCTGATCCTGCTCGAGGTGGCGATCGGCGTCGGTTACGCGGTGCTTGCCTTCTGGCTCTTCAGTTACCTCGAGCGCAGCTCCCGCAGGAATGCCACGCTCGAGGTCCGATGATCAACGGGCGAACCACCGCCCGTTGGTGGCCAGCGCCCAGATGGTGAACGCGTACGCGGCGATCACCACGATGCTGATCACTACTCCGCCTCCTGCATTGCGGGCAAAGAGCCCCGGCAGGCTCAGCAGGCCGGCGATCACGGCCAGCACGATCCCCGTGATTCGTGCCCAGTTCTTGCCGGGCAGGACGTTGATCCCGGCGATCACCTGCAGCGCGCCGAAGGCGATGACGATCGCGGCGAGCACCGCAATGAATCCGCCGACCGCACCGCCCAGGCTTCCGATCTGGGAGTTGAGGCCCGGCGAGTTGGCTGCGCCACCGATGAAGGCGGCACCGACCAGGAAGAGGAGTCCCAGCAGAATTGTCAGCACGCCGAGGACGATCATCACGATTCCGGCTGCGGTCACCGCGCCGGGGCGCGTCATCCGGGCGGTCGGCGCGTCGCCGCCCCAGTTGGCGGGTGGGGCGGCTGGAGGTGGCGACGCCGGCGGGTTGTCAGGCGGTGGCTGGTAGGGCGCCTGCGGCGGAGGCGTGGAATCCGGAGACGGCGGCGGCTCGGGCGGCATCGGGGCGGTCATGCGGTTCCTCCCGGCATGATGGGACGCTCCGGGATCGGAGCATCCGGCTCGATGGACAGTGTATCCAGCCCGGATGCGGCGGGATGCCGCGTGCAACCAATCAACCGCTCGGTGCGCGGCTCACACCGGCGGCCGGCTCCACGACGTGAAAGCCGGCATCTCGTCCGGCCCACGCCGAATAGCGGTCTCTGACCGCGAGCGCGAGCGCCGGGACCGCATCGCGGCGAACGAGGTTGACGGTGCAGCCGCCGAAACCGGCGCCGGTCATCCGCGAGGCCACTACCCCGGGAGTCGCGGCCGCGATCTCGACCAGGGCGTCGAGCTCGGGGGAGCTCACCTCGTACAGGTCGCGCAGGGACCGATGGCTGGCCGCGAACAGCTGCCCGACCGCGGCGAGGTCGCCGGCTTCGAGCGCGGCAGCCGTCTCCAGCACACGCTGATTCTCGTCCACCACGTGGCGAGCGCGGCGCAGCGCGACCGGTTCAAGCCGATCAGCGTACCGCTCCAGGAGCGACCGGCTCACGTCGCGCAGGCTCCGGACCGACGGCTCGACGGCCGCCAGCGCGGCGACCGCCGCTTCGCACTCGGCGCGCCGTCGGTTGTAGTCGGAGGCCGCCAGGCGGCGAGCTGAGCGCGTGTCGAGCACGACCAGCACGCACTCGTCGAGCGGCAGCCGCACGGTGCGGAACTCGCCAGAGCGACAGTCGAGGAGCAGCGCGGCGTCCGGGCGGCCCTGGGCCGACGCGAATTGGTCCATCAGCCCGCAGCGGACGCCGACGTACTCGTTCTCGGCACGCTGTGCCAGGCGGGCAAGCTGCGTACGATCGACCGTCGGGGCCGTGTCACCCAGGAGCGCCCACGCGGCCGCCAGCTCCAGGGCCGCCGACGAGCTGAGGCCCGCGGAGATCGGGAGCGTGCTGGCAAGCAATCCCCGGAAACCCGACACCGGCAGGCCGGCCTCGTTCAGCGACCAGGCCACGCCCGCCACATAGTCGATCCAGCTCCCGCGCCTGCGCTCGGCCGGCGGCAGGTCCACCGCCGCGCGCTGGCCGTCGGCTGCAAGCGTCACGTCGACCCTCTGCTGATCGGTGCGCGCGACCGCAATCCAGGTCTCCAGGTCGATCGCGGCGGGCAGCACGAAGCCCTGGTTGTAGTCCGTGTGCTCGCCGATCAGGTTCACCCTCCCCGGAGCGCGCACCACCTCGATCGCGGACTCGAGAGCCGGTTCCGCGGCTGCCAGGGCGGCGCGCAGGGCAGCCGCATCGAGGGTGGTCGCCGGGGTTCGCTGTTCGGTCACCGCAGGGCGGCGAGATCGAGCGGCTCGAGCGCGCGCAGCCGGGCCGCCGTCTCCTCGGGCAGCGTGTCGTTGATGAACGCGCCGGCGCCCGCCTCGGAGCCGGCGAGGTACTTGAGCTTGGCCTCGGTCCGGTTCGGAGGATAGAACTCAAAGTGCAGGTGGTACGCGGCGTGGTCGCCTCCATCGGTCGGTCGCTGGTGGATGGCCATCACGTATGGCAGCGGGAAGCCGAACAGCGCGTCGTACTTCAGCAGGATCGCCTTCAGGCTGCGGGCCAACCCATCGGCTTCCTCGGCGCTCAGCTCGTGGAGCCAGCCGACATGGCGCGTGGGGGTCAGATGCACCTCAAAGGGCCAGCGCGCGAAGAATGGAACGGTCGCAACCCACGTCTCGCTGGCGGCGACGATCCGCCGGCCATCCGCCAGCTCCTCCGCGGCGAGGTCGCACCAGAGGCACGAGTGGTGCACCGACCGATGGGCGCGGCCGTTGTCCGCCTCGCGCCGCAGGATCTCCGGCAGGTGCGGGTAGGCGTAGATCTGGCCATGCGGGTGGTCCAGCGTGACGCCGATCGCCTCGCCCCGATTCTCGAAGACGAACACGCAGGCGATCTCGGGGCGTGCGCCGAGCTCGAGCGTCCGATGGGCCCAGACCGCGATCAGACGACGCAGGTGGTCGAGGTCGGCGCCGGCCAGTGCGGCGTCGTGGCGCGACGTGTAGACCACCACCTCGCAGGCGCCGATCGCCGGCGCAACGGGGGTCAGCGCGGCGCCGGCCAGCGCAGGTTCCGGAGGCCGGCGCTGGAGCGATGGGAATCGGTTCTCGAAGACCGCGATCTGGAAGTCGCTGCGGTCGATCTCGGTCGGCGGATGTCCCGGCCGGGTCGGGCACAGCGGGCAGAAGTCACGCGGCGGCAGGAAGGTCCGGTCCTGGCGGTGGGTGGCGGTGATCACCCAGTCGGCGAGCTGGGGATTCCAACGCAGCTCAGACATCCGTATCCCGCGGCATCCGCCCGGGCTCTGGCTCCGGCTCTGGCTGTAGCTCCGGCTCTGGCTCAGCCTCCGGCCAGCGGTAATACAGAAGGTACCGTCCGTCCTCGCGGTCGACGCGCTCGATCCGGAAGTCGAGGTACGCATCCGGATCGCCGGATGGCGGCGGATCCTGCCGGTCAGCGGCCATCAGACGCCAGGGACGCGATCTCCCGCATACTGCCGGAGGGGGCATGCACCTTGCTTCGGAGCGATTGATGCACGGAGTCTTCCTGCCCGGAGATCGCCGCCTCGAGCTCAACGAGGTCGAGCGGCCGGCCCCCGCGCGTGGACAGGTGCTCGTCCGCATGCGTGCCTCCTCGATCTGCGGCAGCGACCTGCGCGCGATCTATCGGCCCGTGGAGCAGGGAAGCGGCCCAGAGGCGTATGGGGGCGTGATCGCAGGTCACGAGCCGTCGGGGGAGATCGTGGAGATCGGCCCCGAGGTGAGCCGCGGAGTCGGCGATCGCGTGATCGTGTATCACATCGCCGGCTGCGGCCTGTGCCACGACTGCCGGACTGGCTGGATGATCTCCTGCACCAGTCCCGATCGCGCCGCGTATGGCTGGCAGCGCGACGGCGGCCATGCGCCGTACCTGCTCGCCGAGGAGCGCTCGCTGGTCGCCCTCCCCGACGAGCTCAGCTTCGTCGACGGCGCGATGGTGGCCTGTGGGTTCGGCACGTCGTACGCGGCCCTGCAACGGCTCGAGGTGTCCGGCGCGGATCGCCTGCTGGTGGTCGGCCTCGGCCCGGTCGGACTCGGCACAGCGCTCCTCGGCCGCGCGATGGGCGCAGAGGTGGTCGGGGTCGAAGCGATACCGGCGCGGCGCGCGCTGGCCGAGCAACTCGGCTTCGGGGCGATCGTGGAACCGGGGCCGGGCGCGCTGGACAAGCTTCGCACGCTGACCGGGGGCGACGGCTTCGAAGCGGTGGTCGACTGCTCCGGCCACCCCGACGGGCGGCTGCTCGGGATCGAGGCGGCGCGCGAATGGGGTCGCGTGGCGTTCGTTGGCGAGGGCGGCCGGGTCAGCTTCGACGTGAGCCCGCTGCTGATCCATCGGCAGCTGACCCTGATCGGCTCCTGGGTCTGCAGCATCGGTCAGATGGAGGAGCTCGTGGAGCGCCTGGTGCGCTGGAACCTCCATCCCGAGGTGATCGTCACCGACCGATTCCCGCTGGAGCGAGCCGCCGAGGCATACCGGCTGGCCGACGGCGGCGAGGCCGGCAAGGTCGCCTTCGTATGGGATTGAGGACGTCATGAAGGCAGGCATCATCGTTCCCCAGGGCTGGACCGGCGAGTTCGCCGGCTGGGAGCCGCGCGCAGCGTGGGAGCGCTCGGTTGCGGTCGCCCGCCAGGCGGAGCAGCTTGGATTCGAGTCAGTCTGGGCATTCGATCACTTCCATACCACGCCGCGGCCGACCGATGAGCTCACCTTCGAGTCCTTCACCCTGCTCACCGCGCTCTCGCAGCGCACCGAGCGGGTACGGCTCGGCCAGATCGTGCTCTGCGCCGGCTATCGAAATCCTGCCCTGGTGGCCAAGATGGTCTCGACCCTGGACGTCCTGTCCGGCGGCCGCGTCGAGCTCGGCATCGGCGCCGGCTGGAAGCGCGACGAATGGGAAGCGTACGGGTATGGCTTCCCTGCCACTCGGGACCGGCTCGACGGGCTCCACGACGCGCTGGAGGTGATCACCCGCATGTTGGAGCCCGGCCGCGCCGCGTACCGGGGTGAGCACGCCGAGGTGCGGGACGCGATCAACGAGCCCAAGGGCGTCCAGCAGCCGCGGCCACCGATCATGGTCGGCGGCAATGGCCGCGAGCGGACCTGGCGGCTGGCCGCCAGATACGCTGACGAGCTCAACCTTGACGCCATGGCCCCCGACGACCTGCAGGAGGCGCTGGAGGTCATCGGGAGCCGATGCGATGAGATCGGCCGCGATCCGGCCTCGCTGCGCGTCTCGCTGCACGTGTGGTGGCAGCAGCATCCGGCCGCCGGGACGGCTCGGGTCGAGCTGCTGCAACAGATCGCCTCCCTGGGCATCGCCCGGGTGATGACCCTGGTCCGCGATTCGGTCGAGAGCGACGAGGCGCTGCAGTCGTTCGCCGCGGACTGCCGGACCGCCGGCGTCGAGCTCGCCTGACGTATCGGACGCTCCGGCTCTCGCCTCGGGCGGCGTGCTCATCGCCCGCTCACGGCTTCGCCTGCGGCCGATCGGTCGGACCGTCGATGACCGGCCTGCGGGCGACGAAGCGCAGCCGATCGAGCCACATCGAACGCTCCAGGAAGTTCGCGTCCCATGCGTGGTAGAGCAGCCACAGGCTGCCGTCCGGCCCGGTCACGATCGTCTGCCCGCCGGGGCCCTGCGCGCCCGTCGCGTCGCGCGTCTTGAGGATCGGGTTTGCAGCTGCGTCTCGATACGGCCCGAGGACCCGTGGGGCGGTCGCGTAGCCGACGGCATAGGTGCCATCCGCGTAATTTCCGGCCGAGTAGAAGAGAAAGTAGGTGCCGTCATGCAGGAGGAGCGTAGGTGCCTCGACCACGGATCCCTCCCATGCCTGGTCGTTCGTCTCCCCCAGGTCGGTCGGCGTACCGGGGACCAGCGACAGGCCGTCGGAGCTGAGGCGCTGGGCCCAGATGCGGGTCGGCATCTGGCAGCAGTTGCCGTCGCTCTTCCAGATCAGATAGCTCGTGCCGTCCGCATCGGTGAACGGGAACGGGTCGATCGATCCGCCGAGCTTGGGCTGACAGACCAGGGGTCCGCTGCTTCGGTCACTGAACGGTCCGGCAGGACTCGATGCGACCGCCACCGATACGCACTGGCTGCCGGTCCCATCGGGACGGGGAAGGTTCGGGTCGCGGGTCGTGTAGTACATCACGTACCCCGCCGAGGTCCTCCGCACCTCCGGCGCCCAGGTGTCCCCGGTCGACCACGGGGCGAGCTTGGGGAGCACCTCGTCCAGGTACTCCCAGTGGACGAGGTCGGTCGACCGGGCGGCCTGCAGGTTGTCTCCGTTGCCGGTGGTCGCGTACGCGTACCAGGTGCTCCCCACCTTGAGCGCTCCGGGATCGGGGAAGTCCCGGCCGAGCACCGGGTTCACGAACTGGTTCACAGCGAGCGCGGGGGCCGGCGAGCCTGAAGCCGCCGGGACGATGGATGGCGACCGGAACCCGGGGGCGCTGCCGCCGAGCGTGCAGGCACTGACGGCGAGAAGGCCGGCCACCGGGGCAACAGCGCTGCGCAGGCGCGGGGCGGGCATCAGACGGACCCGGTCCCGCGGCTATGCGGCGCCCGCGGCGAATCGGCGGCGCGCTGGATCAGCGCCTCGAGGAGCGCGGTCGGGACGGGACCTGTCTCCGGGCTGACACGCAGGGTGGTGAGCGTGATGCGGCCTCGACCCTGTGGGAAGCTCCAGACCAGCGCCGCGGGGGCATGAAGCCAGCCGACGAACATCCCCGCCGGCACCTCTCCGGCATGCAGCTCCGGGTCGTATCCGAGCAGCACGTGGTCGGGAAGCACCAACTGGTACGCGAGGTCGAGCAGCGGGCGCCGCGGCAAACCGGGGAACGAGCCGGGCAGGAGCCAGCTGTAGCTCGTCACCCAGTCCCCGTCCCATGCGCTCCGCTGCCCGGGAAAGCCCGCCTCGGGGAAGCGGCGGAGCTGGACATGCACGGGCCGGTCGAGCTCCAGGCCACTGGCGATCGCCTCACGACTGCGGACCATGGCCAGCAGGTGGTGCCCCTGGTCTGCCCAGGCTACCTCTCGATCGGTGACCTGGGCAGTGATCAGCACCTCCGCTCGCCCTCGGTCGACGATCTCGTGGCCGAGTGCCGCGACCCGGTTCTCCAGCTGCCAGATCTCCATCGCGTCGTCGATCGCCAACGTCTGCCGGCGTGCGGTGCGCCGCATCGCCGACGGCAGGACGGCGATCCGATGCTCGTCGGTCGCGCGCTGCACGCCATCGGCGTCATACGCGACCGCTGCAACCTGGGCGTCGCACGTCGCCTGCACATCGGGAAGCGGCAGCTCCACTCGGCCCAGGCTCGAGGCGCCATACGTCGGCCACGAACCGCAGCTCACGACGCCGCTCCGCTGCTGGCCGTCGTCCAGCGTGACCCGCCACTCGACGCGACCCCCTGCAGAGCCGGCGGCCGGCCCGTAGGCGGACAGCGTCAGCTCGGCGGCCAGCGTCGCCCCGCCCCAGGCGTCGTAGCGCTCCAGGTCGAGGATCACCGCGTCCGGGGCGTTGAGCGCAGAAAGTCGGGCGTGATAAGACTTGGGTCGCCGAGCACAGTCGAGCAGACCGTTCGCCTCCCAGTACGCATCGGTCAGCTCGGTGATCACATAGCCGCCGATGCTGTCATGGCGTCGGAGCTGACCGATGGCGAAGTGGAGTCCGTCGAATTGGTGTCGCTGGGTGGCATCGGCCAGGTCGTCGAGGTCGGTGAAGATCCTGTCGAGGCCCAGCTTCTCGAAGCGCCCGTCGATGCCCGCCGGCCGGAAATGGCGGTGGCCGGTCTCGAACCACCACGGCTGCCCGTCGCGATCGCCGGTCAGCTCGCTGACCCGCGGCAGCCCCCAGCCCCCGAACTCGCTGAGCACCAGCGGCTCCGTGCCCCGCGGGCGAGCGTCGCCGTGCGGACTCCACAGCCAGGCGGGACGCCGGGCGTAGTCGGCCACCGCACTGCGCCAGCGAACCGCGTTGTCGGGGATCCCGTGATAGAGGTGGAAGTCGGCGAGGTCGGTATCGAGGTGGAAGTTCGGCGTCTCCTCCGTCTCGCAGGCAGAGTTGTCGACGACCAGCCGTGTCGGGTCCTCCGATCGCAGCCAGCGGACCATGCCGAGCAGCCACTGGCGATCTCGCGCCTCGTGGCGCAGACGCGTCCCCCAGTCCTCGTTGATGATCGTCCAGATCACGATCGAGGGGTGGTTGCCCATCGCCTCGACCATGGCGCGCAGCGTCTCGCGGCCGCGTGCAGCGGCGGCGAGCGAGAATCGGCTCCAGTTCGGCAGCTCGCACCACAGCAGGATGCCCGCCTCGTCGGCCGCATCGAGGTAGGCGGGGTCGGGGGCCTTGATGTGGCAGCGCAGCAGATTGAGCCCCATCTCGCGCGCGAGGCGCATCTGCCGGTCGAGGAACGCCCTCGAGGGAGGCGTGGAGATCGTCTCGTCGTAGAAGTCCTGGTCCAGCGCGCCGATCAGGTAGATCGGACGCCCGTTGAGCATCACGCGGCCGTCCCGGATCGCGATCGAGCGCATCCCGAAGCGCTCCGACAGGCCGTCGACGGGCCGTCCGTCTCTGAGCAGGGTGGCGTCGACCCGGTACAGATTCGGGACGCCGATGTCCCAGGCGCGCGGCTGCGCCACTTCGAGCGACACCTCGCCGGCCGCATCGCCTGCATCCGCCACCTCGAGCAGGATCGGGGCACCGACCGGCTCCCCGTCCGGGTCGCGCAGGATAAGCTCGAGCGAGAGGGCTCCGCTCTGCGAGTCGC
This sequence comes from Chloroflexota bacterium, assembly GCA_030946825.1. Classification (GTDB taxonomy): domain Bacteria; phylum Chloroflexota; class Limnocylindria; order QHBO01; family QHBO01; genus QHBO01. The sequence continues at coordinate 15,999 of JALYXZ010000103.1, forward strand.
CCGGTTCGGGGTCGAGGTCAGCGAGCGGCTCCCCGACCACGCACCAGCGCACCAGCGCCCGGCGCTCGGCGAGCTCGGGCCGGATGCCCAGCCGCCCAAGCCGCGTGGTCGATACCGCCTCGATGCGGACCGATTGCCAGATCCCGCTGGTGCTGGAGTACCACGTCTGCTTGCCGTGCGGCAGCTCGGCGATCGACCGCTCGGGATCGGGCTCCTCGGCGGCCTGGCCCTGCTCGACGCCGAACACCGGGTAGTCGTCGATGGCGTTCATCGGGTTCGTGACGCGCACCACCACGTCGTTCTCCTCCCCAACGCGGACGGCGTGGCCGGCCGCCAGGTCGAACGGCGTGTAGCCGCCCTCGTGCTCGCCGATGCACATCCCGTTGACCCACACCGTGGACCGATACATCACCGCACCGAAACGGACCAGCACCTGTCGGCCATGCCAGTCAGCGGGGATCCGGATCCGGCGGCGATACCAGGCCGTGACGATCCGGTACGGGTCTGGGACCTGGGCCTCCCAGCAGCCGGGGACGCTGATCGGTTCGCCGTCGGGCAGCGCCTCGGGGCTGAGCAGCCGATCGGGATCCCGAATGAACCGCCATTCGCCGTCGAGGTCGATGGCGGGGCGCCGAAACGACATCAGCCCTTGATGCCCGCCGATGTCACGCTCTGAACGATCCAGCGCTGAGCGACCAGGTAGACGATGAGGACCGGGATGGCGGCGAGCACGGCGCCGGCCATCAGCAGGCCGTACTGCGCGGTGAACTGACCCTGCAGGGTGGCGAGCCCGGGCGGCAGCGTGCAGCCGTCGCCCTGGCACGCGATCAGCGGCCACAGGTAATCGTTCCAGAAGGCCAGGAAGGTGATCACGCTGAGTGTCGCGATCGCCGGTCGCGCCAACGGCAGCACCACCGACCGGAAGGTTCGGAAGCGGTTGGCCCCGTCCACGTACGCCGCTTCCTCCAGCTCGAGCGGGATGCCCAGGAAGAACTGCCGCATGAAGAACACCCCGAACACGCCCGCCAGCCCGGGAAGCATCAGCGCCGGAATGGTGTTGTACAGCCCCAGCCAGTTGATGACCAGGAACTGCGGCACCAGGAACATCACGCTGGGCAGCAGCAGAGTGGTGATCAGCGCGCTGAACAGCAGCCCCTTGCCGGGAAAGTCGATGCGCGCGAACGCGTAGGCGGAGAGAGAGGTGAGCAGCACCGACAGGAGGGTCCCGACGCCGGAGACGATGGCGCTGTTCAGCAGCCAGCGGAAGACCGGCGTGTCGCCGCCGGTGCTGAGGATCTGTCGGAAGTTGTCGAAGGTTGGGTGCTGCGGAATCCAGCCGGTGTCCACGATCGCGTCCGTCGGACCCTTCAACGAGGTCGACACCATCCACAGCAGCGGGACGATGAAGAACAGCGCGATCAGGGTCAGCACCGCGAACAGTCCGATGCGCGCGGGCCCGATGCGGCCCGACCGCGACGGGCCGTGGCCGGCCGGGCGCCTGACGGGCGGTTGCTCCGCGGCTCGGTCCACGCTGACTATGCCCGCTCCGAGGCGAAGAATCGGAAGTTGATGACGCTCACCACGACCATGATCAGGGCCACGACCATCGCCATCGCAGCTGCCTCGCCGAGCTCGTAGCGACCGGTCCAGCCCGTGTTGTAGATGTAGAGCAGCACCGGCGTCGTCTCGTTCACCGGAGGGCCACCGCCGGTCATCAGCTGGGGCTGGCCGACCAGGTTGAAGGAGGCGATCACCTGCAGGGTGACGACCAGCAGCAGGATCGGGCGCAGGCTCGGCACGGTGATGCTGCGGAACTGCTGCCAGCGGCTGGCGCCATCGATCGAGGCCGCCTCGTACAGGTCGACCGAGATCGCCTGGATGCCGGCCAGCAGGATGATGGTGTTGAATCCAACGGTCCACCAGACCGTCGCGACCAGGATCGAGGTCCACGCCCACGGGTTGCTGCTCAGCCAACTGGGCGGCGTGATGCCGATCCCCTTCAGCGCGTTGCTGAGAAGGCCACCCTGGTCCTGCAGGATCCACCACCACAGGACGCCGATGACCGCCACCGAGAGCGTCCACGGCGCAAAGTAGAGGCCGCGGAAGAAGTTTCGGCCCCTGAAGCGGTTGTTGAGCAGCACCGCCAACAGCAATCCGACCCCGACCAGGGTCGGCGTGCTGAGGATCACGAACAGGACCGTGTTCCACAGCCCCTGCCAGAAGAACCCGAAGTGGATGCTCTGCGGATCGATGAGGTTGATGTAGTTCTGGAGCCCCACGAACGGCGAGCTGGGGCTGACCTGGTCATAGGCGAACAGGCTGATCCACAGGCCGAACACGAACGGGATGCCGATCAGCCCGATGAAGATCAGCAGGTGGGGAAGCACGAAGAGATACGGCGTGTACCACTTCTCGCCGATGCGCCTGCGGCGTTGCGTGTCGGCGCCGCGCGTGACCGGCGCGGCAGCGCCCGGGATGGCGGTCATGCCGGCATCCGCGGGCGCGGTGCGGAGGTCTCAGCTGCTGGCCCCACGGCGGGCGCCTAGAAGCCGTACTTCTGCTTGTTCTGCTGGAGGATCTTCGTGTAGCGCGCCGCCGACTCGTCGAGCGCAGCCTTCGCGTCCTTCTTGCCGTTGATCACCGCCAGGACCGCCTCGCCGGCCCCGCCGGGACCGAAGAGCATGTCGCCCGCGGCCGGGATGGCGGGGAAGAACCGGGCATCGTCGATCTGCTTGGCGATCGACGACTGAGCCGGCAGCGCCTTGAAGGCCGCCGAGTCGCGCACCGACTTGCGCGCCGGCAGCTGCCCCGCCTTGGCCCACTCCACCGAGTGCTGGCTGAACCAGTCGATGAAGTAGTAGGACGCCTGGCGCTCCTGCGCGCTCATGCTCTTGCGTGCGGTGACCGCCAGCGTGTGGGAGCCTGACCAGGCCCCCTTGCCGAAGATCTGGGGCAGCGGCCCGGCGCCGAGCTTGTCCTTGAGCGCGTCCTGGTAGCGCGTCGTCTGCCAGATTCCAGACCACACCATGCCGTTCTTGCCCTGCGCGAAGGCCGCGATCTCCGAGTCGCTCTGAACATTCTTTGGCGACACCTTCAGGTCGTTGATCAGCGAGCGCAGCCACTCGGCGGCCTGGACCCCCGCCTGGCTGTTGTAGGTGGCCTGGCTGTAATCCCCGTTCGTCCACTGACCACCGCCCTGGTAGAAGACCGATGCCCAGGCGGTGCCCGACAGGAAGACCCCTCCGGGGCCGCTGGTGACCACCATGAACCCCGGCACGCCGGTCTTGGAAGTGATCGCCTGGGCCGCCTGCTCGAACGACGCCTTGTCGGTAGGCGGCTTCTCCGGGTCGAGCCCGGCGGTCTGGAACAGGCTCTTGTTCCAGTAGAACGACTCGGTGTGCTCGTCGAGCGGGATCGCCCACGCCTGGTTCTTGTAGTGGATGTCCTTCCAGATCTCCTCGGTGAAATCGCCGCCGGACAGGTTCAGGAGCTTCACCAGGTCGTCCATCGGGGTCAGGATCGCGTCCGCGGCGTTCTGCGGGATGGCGTCGACGTGCATGACCGCGATGTGCGGCAGGTTGCCCGACTGCTTGGCGGTCCGGATCTTCTCGTAGTACGGCGGGTTCGGAAAGGTCGTGACCTTGACCTGCACGTTCTTCGTCTCGCCGTTGAACTGCTGGACCATCGTCTTGGCGAAGTTGCCGTCCGGGCCGCTCCATGGATTCCAGAAGTCGAGGCTGACCGCGGTCGAGGGTGGCGCCAGGCTGGCGATCGCGGCCTGCGAGGCAGCCGGGCCAACGCTCTTGCTCGAGCCACAGGCGGCCAGCAACGGACCGAGCGCCAGCGCTCCTGCCCCGATGCCGGCCAGCCGCAGGGCTTCCCGACGGGAGAGCCGCTGCTCCCGGACCTCGTCGATCAACTGCGCAAGGCGATCCTGTTCCACGGTGGACTCCCTCACTCTCGATGCGGCGCGTACCTACGTCGAGGACAGCTGACAGACACAGTCATCCGCGAAAACGGGGAACTGGGCGCTTGGACAAAACTAGCATGTCATTCAAGACCTTCGGCGCCCCACGGCGCCGACGAGCACGCTCACCAGACGGGCGGCGACGAGGGCGGTGATCTCGTTGCGATCGAGCTCTGGGACGAGCTCGGTGACCACCGCTCCGACGACCCCGAACCGTGTCCCGACGCCGACCAGCAGATCGCGTGCCTGCGCATAGCTCATCCCGCCCGGAGTCGGAGCACTGACGCCCGGGGTGACCGATGGGTCGAGCGCATCGAGATCAAGCGCGATGAAGACCGGGTGCGCCGCGGGCAGCTGATCTAGAACCCAGTCGGCGCCGTGTGCCTGCAGGTCGTCGACGGTGACGAGCACGTTCCCGGCATCTCGGGCATCGGCGACGTCTCCGACCCGAGCGCTTCCCACGCCCCGCAGCCCGACCTGGACGATGCGCGCGACGTGCGCCATCTCCGAGGCGCGCCGCATCGCCGAGGAGTACCCCTCGCGCACCCCGGACACCTCGTCGCGGTAGTCAAGGTGAGCGTCGAGCTGCAGAACCGTCAGCGCATCGATGGCGCCGAGGCCGCGAAGCACCGGGATCGTGATCGAGTCGTCACCGCCGAGCACGATCGGGACGGCACCGAGACTCACCAATCGAGCCACCTCGTCCCGGGTCTCCTCTGGGCCGGCCAGGTCTCCGCGGTCGTGGATCCGGAGCGTGGCGCCCGCGGGCAGGAGTGGGCCATCCAGGTCGAAGTCGTGGTGTCCGACGAATCGGGCCAGCCGCTGGGAGCGGCGCCGAATCGCGGCCGGCCCCTCCACGCAGCCATCCGCCGGGCCCGGCACCGGGTAGGAGACGCCTCGAGGCGCGCCGATGACCACCACGTCGCCACGGCCCGGCGCCCCGCGGAGGACCGGGACGCCGAGAAAGGTGCCGGCCTGCTCACTCGGCGGCTGCATCGCCGGCGAGTATAGGCACCCGCCCTCGGGACGGCCGTCGTCGGGGGTGATTCTCACCCTCAGAGGTGCCGGATCTCCTCCGCCTCGACGCCGGGAACGACCCGCTCGCAGGTCGGGCAGTACCACCGCGCCTCCACGGGCGTGCCGCACGCCGCATGACGGATCGGCTCGGCGTCACGGCTCACACGCGAGCCCCAGTCGGCGAGCAGCCGCAGCGCGCCGGCGAGCTCCTGGCCCTCCGCGCTCAGCTCGTACGCAAGGCGCAGCGGACGCTCGGTGTACGGCCGCGCGACGACGACCCGCTCCCCTTCCAGGCGTCGGAGGCGGTCCGCAAGGATGTTCGGCGCGATGCCGGGCACATCGACCTGCAGCTCGTTGAAGCGGCGCGCTCCCGCGAGCAGCGCCTCCACCACCAGCAGGCTCCACCGATCCCCCACACGTTCCAGCGCGGCGGCGAGCGGCGACTGCGGATGGGCCACGGCGCGATCGTACGCCATCGCTTGACATTGCCGCCGCAGCGAGTAACTTGCGACTTGCAAGTCAGCAGGAGATTACCAATGAGTGCACTCGAAGAGCTGGGACAGGCGATCTCCGAGATCGCAGACAAGGTCGGCCCGTCGACGGTCGGCGTCGGCAACCGATGGCGAGGCGGGTCGGGGATCGTCATCGACGCCGGGAAGGTGCTCACCAACGCGCACAACCTTCACGGCGATGAGATGACCGCGTACTTCGCGGATGGCCGAGAGGCAGCCGCCAAGGTGCTCGGCGTGGATGCGGACGGTGATCTTGCCGTTCTCGGCGTCGACACCGGCGGCGCGACTCCGCTCTCCTGGGAAGAGCCGGGTGCGCTGAAGATCGGTGGCGCGGTGGTGGCGCTCGGCAACCCGGCGGGCCGCGGGCCCCGCGTTACCTTCGGCTCCATCAGCGGTATCGGCCGCTCATTCCGCGGGCCGCGAGGCCGGAGCATCAGCGGCAGCCTCGAGCACACCGCGCCGCTCGCTCCCGGCTCGTCGGGCGGCCCGATCGTCGATACCGAGGGGCGTCTGCTGGGGATCAACACCAACCGGCTGGGCGGCGGCTTCTACCTGGCGATCCCCGCCGACGAGGCGCTGCGTGACAGGGTCACCACGCTCGGGCGCGGCGAGTCCCCGAGTCGACGTCGCCTCGGTGTCGGGCTGGCCCCGGCGCGCGTCGCTCGCCGGCTTCGACGCGCCGTTGGCCTCTCCGAACGCGACGGGCTGCTCGTGCGGGAGGTGGAGGAGGGATCGCCGGCAGCGGCGGCGGGCATCGCCGAAGGCGACCTCATCGTGGCCGCCGCCGGTCGGCCGGTGACCACCGCCGACGACCTGTTCGAGGCGATCGGATCGGTCAGCGGGCAGGCACCCCTGGAAGTTGGCCTCGTGCGCGGCACGGAGGAGCGGACCGTCAGCGTCGGGGCAGCCTGAGCCCCGACGGCCCGCTGGCGGAGGACGGTCCGATCCCCTACGGTTGAGGCTGTGGCCAGGCCAGGAGGATCCGCCGGGAGAGCCCTTCTCCCCGGCCGCGCTGCGGCACGCCGCGCCTTGCCGGGCGTGACCGCGATCGTGGTGGCCGGCTGCTCAGGCCTGGGAACGGCGGCCAGTCCCTCGCCGACCCTGTTTCATGACACCGCCCTGGCGGCCGTGTCGGCGCAGCTCCAGGCAGAGCGCGGGATGCGGTTCGCGGTCGCCGGTCCCCACCACGTGGTTGGCACCGCCCCCGACGGCGTGGAGCTCGACCTGGTCGGCGCAGACCCCGTCGCGGAGGTGGTGCTCAGCGTTCCACTGGACAACCCGCGCGCGGCGGAACGCACCGCACGTGCGTACCTGCCGTACGTCGCCGACGCCACGGGGTTGCCGGAGATTGCGCTCGCGGCGGCCGTGACCGATGCCCTGCACGGCTGGGCCGGGGCCGTCGGCCTTCGCAAGCACGCGACGGTCGACGGACGCACGGTCCGGGTCGAGAGCAGCGGACCGCCGGACTACCTGCTGGTGGTGGTCACCGCTCCGTAGTCTACGTCCGCACCGCGGGACCCCACCAGACCGACGCCGCCAGCACCGTGTAGAGGCCGATCAGCAGCAGCCCCTCGAGCCAGGTGCTCTCGCCGTCGGCGGTGATCACCGCCCCCAGGACCGCGGTGAGCACGAGTGCCGCGGCGAGCAGCGGGGGAAGCACCAGGCTGAGCGGAACGGGACCGATGAACAGACTCAGCAGGACGAGCACCGGCGTGAGCGCGAGCGCCACCTGCAGGCTGCTGTTCAGGATCAGGCTGACGGCCAAGTCCGACCGGTTGCGGATCGCCATCTGGACCCCGACCACGTTCTCCACCGCGTTGCCGGCGATCGCGACCACGACCAGCCCGACGAACGCCTCGGAGACTCCCAGCCCACCCATCGCCGGGCGGAGCGCCTCCACGAACCAGTCGGACATCAGGGCCGCGAGGGTTGCGCTGCCGGCCAGGAACGCGACCACCAGTCGCATCGGCCACGTCTCGCCTCCGCTCTCCGCCGCTGCCTCCTTCGGGCCGCCGAGTGAAGCCGGGATGCTCGCAACGAAGACAACCAGCAGCACGATGGCGACGATCACCGACAGCTCCGTGCCGTGGCCGGCGTCGGGTGCCCCTGACGCAGTCGCGAGCGCGGGGATCACCAGCGCCGCCGCCGCCAGCAGGAGCAGCGCGGCGATCCGCCGCGACGTCGGGGCGTGGAAGCGCTGCGTCCCGTGGCGCAGCCCGCCGAACAGGAAGGCGGCGCCGAGCACCAGGAGCGAATTGGCCAGGATCGACCCGATCAGCGCCGCCTGGACCACGACCACAAGACCTGCTCGCAGGGCGAAGATGCTGATGAACAGCTCTGGCAGATTCCCGAGCGCCGATTGCAGGACCCCCGTGGCGCCCGGGCTGAGCCGGCGACCGAGCTGATCGGTGCCCTCGCCGACGAGGAACGCCAGCGCTGCCAGCCCGATGGCCGACGCTACGAAGGCGGGAATCGCGCCGAGGCCGGCGACCCGAACGATGAAGGTCAGCAGCGTGGCCGCGACTGCCAAGATCCCGATGGCGATCGGCGCAGCGCCGATGGAGCTCCTGCCGGTTGGGGTGGATGGGTCAGTCATCGGCCGCGGAGCAGGATACCCGCTGGCTCGCCGGATCCGGAGCATGCGACGCTAGACTCGGGCCATGATCGAATCGGCACGGGTCATCGGTGCCGGCCGCGCCGGCCGGACGCTCGGCGCGCGACTCTCGGAACGGGGCCTGGCGGTGCGCATCGGCCGAGAGGCCGCCGCCGACGCGGACCTGGTCCTGATCTGCGTGCCGGACGCGGCCATCGCCTCGGTCGCGGCGTCGGTTCCCCCGGGGCCCTGGCTGGCGCACGTCAGCGGGGCGACCTCCCTGCATGCGCTCGACCCGCACCGACGTCGCTTCAGCGTCCATCCGCTGCAGACGCTCACCCTCGAACGCGGGCCGGAGCAGCTCGACGGCGCGTGGGGCGCCGTGACCGCCGACACCGATGGGGGGCGCGAGCAGGCGACCTGGCTGGCCACCACGCTCGGCCTCCGCCCGTTCCCACTCGCCGACGAGGACCGGGCGGTGTACCACGCCGGTGCGGCGATCGCGAGCAACTTCCTGGTCACGTTGTACCGGGCGGCCGCTCGCCTGCTCGACGAAGCGGAGGTGCCCGCGGAGGCCCTGGTGCCACTCATGCGGCGCACGATCGACAACGGTTTCCAGCTCACCGGGCCAATCGCGCGCGGAGACTGGACCACCGTCGAGGCGCACCTGGCGGCACTACGCGAGCGCGCCCCGGACCTCGAGCCTCTCTATCGACAGCTGGCGGAGGCGACCCGACCGTGAGGTCGATCAGCCGCATCGGAGAGCTGCGGGAAGCGCTCGCGCCCGAACGCGCACGCGCCGAGGTGGGCCTGGTCCCAACCATGGGTGCCTTCCACCCGGGGCACCTGAGCCTGTTCGACGCCGCGCGCCGGGCGGGCGGCGTGGTGGCGGTCAGTATCTTCGTCAACCCCGCCCAGTTCGGAGCCGACGAGGATCTTGCCCGCTATCCGCGCGACCTCGAACGCGATGCCCGTCTCGCGGAGGACGCCGGGGTGGATGTGCTGTTCGTGCCCGACGCCGACGAGATCTACCCGCGGGGGTTCGACACCTGGGTCGACGTGGGCGAGCTCGGAACGCAGCTCGAAGGTGCGGCGCGACCGGGCCACTTCCGTGGGGTGGCCACCGTATGTCTGAAGCTGTTCGAGATCGTGCGGCCGGCACGGGCCTACTTCGGCCAGAAGGATGCCCAGCAGGCGGCGGTCGTCCGTCAGATGGTGCGCGACCTGGATCTCGATCTGGAGCTCGACGTGCGCCCGACCGTGCGCGACGACGACGGCCTTGCCTGGTCGTCGCGGAATGCGTACCTCTCGCTCGATGAACGGACCCAGGCGTTGGCACTGCCGGCAGCGCTACTCGCTGGACAGGAGGCGTATCGTCGGGGCGAGGATCCGGTGCCTGTGGCTCGCCGCCGCCTTGGTTCGCTGACCGCTGACTACCTCAGCGTCGCCGACTTCGGTGGCCCGACCCTGGTCGCGGCCGTGCGCGTGGGCACCACGCGGTTGATCGACAATGTGCGCCTCGATGAGGAGAGATCGGCATGACACTCGAGCGCGGAGGGGAAGCGTCGAAGCCCAAGCCCGTCAGCCTGAGCGAGCTGGGCAATATGAAGCGGCGTGGCCAGAAGATCGCCATGGTCACCGCGTACGACGCCCCGAGCGCGCGGCTCGCCGAGGAGGCCGGGCTCGATATCGTCTTTGTCGGCGACTCGGCGGCAAACAACGTGCTCGGGTACGAGGGCACGACCGCGATCAGCATCGAGGAGATGCTGATCCTGGCTCGCGCTGCTCGGCGCGGCACCCACCGCGCGTTCTTCATGGTCGACATGCCGCTCGGCACATTCCAGATCTCCGATGAGGATGCGGTGCGCAACGCCGTGCGATTCGTCAAGGAGGCAGGTGCCGACGCCGTGAAGCTCGAAGGTGGTGGAGCATCGGTCTCCCGAGCACGCGCCATCGTGGCGGCCGGCATACCGGTGATGGGGCACGTCGGCCTGACCCCGCAGTCGGCAACGATGCTGGGCGGCTATCGGGCCCAGGGCCGGACCGCGGCCAAGGCTCGCCAGCTGTTCGCCGATGCGCTCGCGCTCCAGTCGGCCGGCTGTTTCGCCATCGTGCTCGAAGCCGTACCGGCCCGGGTGGCAGCGCGGATCACCGAGGCGCTCGGCATCGCGACCATCGGCATCGGTGCCGGGGTCGATTGCGACGGCCAGGTCCTCGTCTGGCACGACCTGCTGGGCATCAACCAGGGAAAGCTCCCGCGCTTCGTGAAGCAGTTCGCCGCGGTGGCCGACGAGACGCGTCGGGGCCTGCGCGCCTACGTCGAAGAGGTCCGCGCCGGAGCGTTCCCGACCGAGGCCCAGACCTACGCGATCAGCGACGAGGAATACGCGCTCTTCGAGTCGGAGATCGCCCCTGGCGTCCTCGCCGTCGACGACTGGATCTGACCCGACTCCCCGCAACGGCGCGGGCACGCTCGTCTCGGGACAACTTGGGGGTGGCCTGAAAGGCGGAAGAAGCGTAGACTGACGGCCTCCCGCGCGTTGCGGGAGGTCTCCGGCTGGTCGAAATCGGTTCCTTCTCGAGCCGGCCGTGCGTCGAACGTTGGCGTCGAGAAGTGAACGAGGAATGGCAATGGCCACTGGCACAGTCAAGAAGGTGATCTCGGACCGCGGGTTCGGGTTCATCACCGCCGAGGATGGGAAGGACTACTTCTTCCATCGGGACGGGCTCGATCGCTCCCTGGAGTTCGATCGGCTCGTCGGCGGCGAGCAGGTCCAGTTCACGGTCGAATCGAGCCCCAAGGGTCCGCGCGCGGTGAACGTCCAGGCCGCCTGATCGCGGCGCCGTCTCGCCGGCGAACGCCGGCAGTTCGGCACGACACCCTGGAGAGCGCCCGGTCCACGGAC